>JBIJCS010000461.1:0-4117 GCA_044344575.1 Pirellula sp.
CGCGTCAGGATTGACGCCCCATGTCTCTCCATATTCGATGACCAGGAGAGAGCCATTCTTATCGAATTGTAAATCGATAGGCCGGATGAATTTCTCATTGGGCATGAACCGCTCCATGGATTCAATGTTGGAATCCTTGTCGAGTTTGACAGCGACAATCCAATTCCGAGACCATTCGTAGATGAACATGGTCCGGTCCATCGCCTGAGGGAACTTGGTCTCGGACTTTTGGTTTGAATCATGATAGTAGGTCGGTCCGGCGCAAGCTGTTCGGCCGCCGTTGCCAAGCGCGGGGAATTCGCTTGAGTTTCCACCGGGATAATAGATCCACGCAGGTTGCGCGGGTGGTAGTTCTTTTGAACCGGTGTTGAATCGAGAGAAGTTGATGGGTTTTGAGGGATCGAATACGTTTCCAATACTACCGGAACTAAAGTCGACTTGCATGTATGGACGATTGTTTCCGATGAAGAGCGGCCAGCCAAAAAAGCCAGCTTTTCTCGCTTGGTTGACTTCGTCGTAACCGCGTGGTCCACGTGGTCCGTCACCGCCAGCGTCGGGGCCTACGTCTCCCCAATACAGGAATCCAGTTCGCTGGTCGATGTTCAATCTCCAAGGATTTCTGCAACCCATCACATAGATTTCTGGGTGGCCGACCGATCCGTCTTTAGGAAATAGGTTTCCATCGGGAATACTATACGTTCCATCGTCGTTGGGACGAATGCGTAGCACCTTGCCGTTGTAACTCTTGGTGTTGGCACTTGTGCGCAATGCATTGAACGCGCTTTTTTCTTCGCGTTCGTCGATCGGTGCAAAACCTTGCGAGTCGCCGAAGGGGTTCGTATTGTCCCCCGTTCCGATATAGAGACATCCGTCGGGACCAAACTCCATCGAGCCGGCGTGGTGGCAACATTCTTTGCGTTGCTCTTCGTATTTCATCAAGATTTTTTCACTCTCGAGATCGAGTGTGCCATCGTCCTTGACGGTAAAGCGACTGATATGCTGGCCAGTAAAGTCAGGCGGGGAATATTGCAGATACATCCAACGATTGGTTGCAAATTTTGGATCGAGAGCAATTCCGATCAGTCCGTTTTCTTGTTCGGTGGTTACAGACAGTTTTGCGATGGCGCGTACTGAACCATCTTGAGGCTCAATCGCTTTGACGATCCCTGCGAGTTCGATCAGGTAGATCGTACCGTCGGGTGCGATGGCCATTTCCATTGGCTGAAGCAAGCCTGTGGTGAGGGTGACTTTTTCAAATCTTGTTGGATCGAATCCTGAAATGGCGTTGGAAGTCGCTTGTGGCTCTTGGCCGATCGCTGCAGGGTTCAGAGATGGAAAGCTCAAGAGGGTAAGTGCGAGGGATTGCGTCAGGAATCGCCGTAGTTGGTTCTTAGATGATGCTGTGGGAGTCATAGTGAGAAATAAAAAGGGGGGGAGGGAGTGGTTAGGAGGGGATCGTATATTTCTGACGAATTTTATCGTAAACGCGGATCAATTCAGCATCGTCCGGCAGTTCCTTTTCGGTTTTTTTGCAAGCGTGCATCACTGTCGTGTGGTCACGGCCAGAGAAGTGATTTCCGATCGACTCAAAGGATTCTTCGGTAAGTTGTCGCATCAATAGCATGGCTAGCCCACGTGCTCGCACGACTCCGGACTTGCGTGAAGGTCCAGTCAGCAGATCAAGTTTCACTTGCATTTCTTTCGCGACTTGTTTCAAGACGTCGATGCAATTCGCTTTGGGTGGAGCTAAGCTCGATACGATTCGTTCGATCTGTTTTCCTGTGGAGGGCTTGGACTGTGGGTCGATTCGTTTTTGGTGGGCCCAACGCAGTAGCATGCCTTTGAGTTGTGCCACGGTAGGTGTACCGTCGAGCTTTTTGCAAAACCGTTGAAGGTCTTCTTTGGAGATGTTCTCTGAGAAATGGTTCGCTAGTTGGTTGACGATAGCGACGCGTGCGGTATCGCTAGGCGGGGAAATGCAAACACTCAAGCCTGCGGCGAGTCGACTTTGCAAAGCTGGATTTAGAGGACAGAGTCGAGGGAGTTCAGGCATGGTCCCGATAAAAAGTTTTTCAGCTGTATCGAAGTCGTTGAGGATCGCAACGAGTTCTTCTTGTGCAGCGGGTTTGGTCGCCAGCTCATGGAGGTTGTCGATTAGCAACGCATCGCATTCGCGATAGACTTGGCGAAATCTTGCCATGTCATCGGCTTTGATACTCCGTGTCAGTACGCGGGAGAATTCCGTACCGTCGGTCAGGGTACTGGTGCGATCCGAATGAAGTCTGGTCCATCGTTGCAATAGCTCGTGAGCGAGCATCGTTTTTCCAACACCGCTCGAACCGAAGAGGATCAAAGGTGAGCGAACTTGGAGTGTTTCGAGCGATTCGGGGCGAAACAGTTCACTGACCGAGCTGTTTTCGATCCCGCAAACGAAGGATGATAGGATCGCAGAAGGAGGCGTGATGAACTGCTGGGCGGAACGCCGCAGGGAGACGGTCCCTAGATCGATGTAGGTATGTTGCGTTTCTAGGTCCACGTAGCGGTCCATCCGAACTTTATTCTGCGGTATCCAAATAGGGATCTTGCCCCATATCCCGTTGGATTTTAGTTCGTTCTTTTTCGTGATAAAGTAGCGACATTCGATCGCGGAAGTGTTTGCGTTCTACTTTTCTCTGGGCACGGCGAAACAGCCCGGCCATCGAATCGCTGACTCGACCTTGCTCGCCGAGGGATTTGTACTTTTCATAGGATTGAAGTCCGAAGCCATTTTTGAGGATTTCATCATCCATGGCTAAGTATTGACGATAGGTTCCCGGGTCTCCTTGTCGACCGCAACGCCCGATCAGCTGGCGGTCGATCCGAGCCGCGTCGTGCAGTTCCGTACAGATTACTGCCATACCACCTAGCTCTCGAATCGAATCCTGTAGTTTCACGTCGGTTCCGCGTCCTGCCATATTGGTGGCGACGGTTATTTGTCCAAGCTCTCCTGCGTGTGCGACGATTTCCGCTTCTCGCTCTATCTCATTGGCATTGAGAACCTGAACGATCATCCCTTCGCGTCGAAGCATTTCGGCGAGTAAGTTCGATTTGTCGATGGAGCGAGTACCGATCAAAACAGGCCGTCCAATCGAATGGACTTGTTTTACTTCCTTGACAATGCGTTCGAATTTGTCGTGTATATCTCGGCATACAATGTCGGGCAGTTTGATCCGTTGTGGAGGGCGGTTAGTTGGGACTTGGACTACCGGAGTTTTGTAGATCTTTCGCAGTTCCCCGGCACTTGTGGCCGCTGTACCTGTCATGCCAGCGAGGTACTTGTAACGTAGAAAGAGATCTTGGACAGTGATTCTTGCCGCCTGTCCGGTCGGTACGCTCACTTCTACGCCGGCTTTGGCCTCTACGGCTTGATGGATACCATCTCGCCATTTCCGTCCTTCGGCTAATCGGCCTGTGAATTCGTCGACGATGACAATTTCCCCATCGCGGATCACGTATTGGCGATCCAAGTGGTAATCGCGTTCGACTCGAATTGCCCGTTCCATGTATTCATAGAGATCCACGAGAGGGACGGTTCGAATTTCTTCGGGGCGAGGTAATGTGCGAACATGCTGTCTGCCGCGAGAAGTCAGTTCGATTTTGCGTCCATCCTCTTCGAGGGTAAAATCGCTTTCAACTTCGAATTTTTGTGCATGAGAAGCAGCCCATCGAAATGCGGCAATGAGAGCCTCGCGTGTTTCATCGCCGAGAGATCCGATAATCAGAGGCGTGCGAGCCTCGTCGATAAGGATTGAGTCAGCTTCGTCGACCAAGGCAAAGTGCATACCGCGCTGCACGGGTTGCTCGCCAGAAGCGTTCCAACGCTCGCTTGAGCCTGCCCCCAGAAAGTCATTTGCGTTTCGGCCTTGTGCCCGCATCAGAAGACGGTCACGAAGAAAATCGAAGCCGAATTCCTTTGCCGTGCCGTAGGTTACGTCGGCGTTGTAGGCCTTACGTCGTTCATCTTGGCTATGGTCCGTCAGAACGATACCCACTTTCAAGCCGAGGGTTTCAAACAGAGGCCGCATCCAATCCGCATCTCGATGGGCGAGGTAATCGTTGACGGTTGCTAAGTGGGCCC
>JBIJCS010000401.1:0-4798 GCA_044344575.1 Pirellula sp.
GATTTGGAGTCGGGAGCAAATCAAACGCAGTTACCACCGCGAGTTGCTCCAGGTCTTCATTTGCACTCGAACAGTGACTTGATTGCCCTGATGGTATTGGAGCATCAGGTGCGTGTGCACAATTTAATCACCAAAGCGAATTTCGAGACGAGGCAAGCCATTGCGATGGACGAATCGATGAATCGCGCGTTGGGACGAGAGTCGGCTTACCGTAGCGAAAGTACACAGCGCCGGATCCAAACCGTAGCGAATCAGCTAGCGGATGCGATTTTGATGCACGGTGAGCCGGCGTTAGAGGCACCTGTGCGAGGTACAAGCAACTTTGCGGAAGTGTTTGCAACCCAGGGACCGCACGATTCAAGTTCGAGATCGCTTCGCGAACTAGATCTTCAATCACGACTTTTTCGATACCCGCTTTCATTCTTGATTTACACACCTGAATTTCAACAGTTACCGGAGGACGCGATGAAGCTCGTCAAGGACCGGCTGGTTGCTGACCTATCTGTGTCGCAGCGGCGGACCGAGCGTGAGATTATTGAAGAAACGTTACCGGGGTTCCTTGTGTTCAACGACTAGGATCCATTCCTTTAGGCCGCTATACTGAACCAGAAATCATAGCGAATCTAAGGGGAGCCTCATGGTCAAAAAGATCCCATCTCAAGTGGTTCTTGGGTGTGTAAGTTATGTTTTTCTGTTTGCGGGAGTTCCATCGGTGCAAACGCAGACGCTCGGTGCCGAGAATGGAGCCTCCAATGGGCCGATAACGGGTTCTGCGGTACGCGATTTAGTGGACGAGCCTTACGCATGCCACTGGGCTGCGACAGCGCCGACGATCGATGGGCTAGCAAGTGATGAATGTTGGAAACAAGCACCGGTGGTTTCCAATTTTGGGACACCTTGGTTCAAAGGGGTTCCGGCAGTACCGTTGGAGAAAGTGACACAAGCCAAACTGGTTTGGGATCGAGAGTTCCTGTATGGATGGGCTCAGTTGGAGGACCGCGATCTGCAGGGGAAGTTGACTGAGCACGATGCACAGACTTGGCTCGATGATTGTTTTGAACTCTTTTTGAAACCCTCCGAGCACCATACTGGGTATTATGAGTTTCATGTTACACCTTCCAATACGCAATTAGATCTATACATTCCTGAACGTACTCAAGGAGCTTACAAACTTTACAAGGACGCTCACGCGTTTGATTTTACGAGCGCGGTGGTTTGCGAGGGAACAATTGACGAGCGATCTGATCGAGACGTACGTTGGCAAGTTGAGTTTAAAATCGCTTGGAAGGATTTTTGGCGCACCGGTGGATCGCCGGCACCTGAGGAAGTCTGGCGGTATTCTCTATGTCGCTATGATTACGATTCGAATTTGAGTCAACCTGTTTTGACGACGATCTCACCGCTGACGGAGCCATCTTTTCACCGTCATGAAGAGTTCGCGAAGATACAGTTCTTGGCCCCTCGCATAGCGCCACCCAAGGAATTAAGCCAAAAAGATTCGCGGGGAAACTGGATCCGAAAGCCGATGACAACGTCTCGGGTTGTAGGTTCCCCTGAGGCACCGGCCCCATTTACTACAGCGAGGGTGGATTTAGGAGTTGAGATTGATCATCCGATCAACCTTCGAACTGAGCCATCGCGCGGCCCATCACTGGAGCGGCGACCTCTTTGGCTGATCACCCAAAAGAACCCGTATGGGCCTTCGGAACTTCTGCGTTTGCTCCCTGCAGAACCACAGGGGTATCGCATGCAAACGGTTCAAGCATCGACGGGTGATCGCGTTCATTATGATTTATGTTTTCATCCGGACTTTCCTCGCCAACCCTATTTGTTTCTTGGGCTCAATGAATCTGTCGATGGGGTAAAGAACTCACGTGTTGTGCGATTGGAGTTAAAACTGCCTACGGCGTTAGAGATCGATTCCTTGGTGGAAGTTATTTCGGAGAAGGTCATCTTGCAGTGGCCCAGTGATGGGCACAATGGTGCAGCGATGACGTTTGGGCTTGATGGAATGCTTTACATCACCAGTGGCGACGGCACTACAGATTCCGATACTAACCTGCGAGGTCAAGATCTCACGGAGCTCACCGCGAAGGTGCTTCGGATCGATGTTGATCACAGTATCGATGGGAAGCCGTATAGCATTCCGAAGGACAATCCTTTTATTGACCGCAAGGAGGCGCGTCCTGAAACATGGGCATACGGATTGCGGAATCCTTGGCGTATTGCGACGGATTCGCATTCAGGAAGGATCTGGATTGGCCAGAACGGCCAGGATCTATGGGAACAAGTTTACTTGCTCAAACGCGGTGCCAACTATGGCTGGAGTGTGATGGAAGGTGCGTCGGTGTTTTACGCCAACCGCAAGGCTGGCCCGGATCCATTTGAGTTACCGGTGATGGACCATCACCACAGTCAAGCTCGATCGTTGACCGGTGGGATTGTTTACCGCGGCGAGCACCTTGACTTCGTTGCATTTGTGGGTGACTACTTTTATGGGGATTATTCGACTGGGAAGATTTGGGCGATCAAGCATGACGGCCAGAATGCATCCAAGGCTCGAGAAGTTGCGGATACACCGCATGCTATCACTGCGTTTGAGCAAGTTCCTACTGGGGAAATTTGGATCGCCGATCACTTGGGCAAATCCATCGTTCGGCTTGTACCTAATCCAACGACCGATACTTCGAGTTTGTTTCCCAAGCTATTGAGCGAGACCGGATTGTTTGAAGACGTCGGGAAGCATGAGTTTGCATCTGGCGTTATTCCTTATTCGGTGAATTCCCCGCTATGGAGTGATGGTGCTGCGAAGGTACGAGCTTTTGCTATCCCCAGTGATGCTGAAGACCGGGATTTGCATCGCAGTGATCGCCGCATTGAGTTTCAGAATCAGTTCGGATGGACGTTTCCAAATGATACGGTGCTTATCAAGAGTTTCTCGCTCGATATTCCTGAAGAGCGTGTCTCGGGTGTGACGTCAAAAAACCGTTGGATCGAAACGCGATTGATGGTGCGTCAGCAAAACGAATGGGTCGGTTATTCCTATCGTTGGAACGAGGAAGGAACGGACGCTGTGTTAGTATCATCCGAGGGAGAAGATGCTCGCTACATGGTTCGTGACGATTCTGTTTCTGCTGGTATTAGGGAGCAGGTCTGGCATTATCCAAGCCGAGCGGAGTGTATGGTCTGTCATAGTCGGGCTGCGAATTTCACGTTGGGATTGCAGACTGCGCAGTTGAATCGAGACCACGATTATGGGGGTGAGAAAATCAATCAGTTGGTTGCCTATGAGCGACTTGGGTTGTTGAAGGTCAATCCTCAGCAGTTTGTATCGCAGCAATCATCCGATGCACCTGTCGATTCTCCGGTTGTTCAGCAGTCGTTACGGCAACCGCAGCGCTTCGTTCCCAGCGACTCTCCACTGCTACCGTGGGGGCCGGATCGACTTCCCAGACTCGAGAATCCTCACAATGTCTCCGCGTCGCTTACGGCGAGGGTGCAAGCTTACTTGCATTCGAATTGTGCGTCTTGTCACGCACCTGCAGGAGGAGGGAATTCAGCCATGGATTTGCAGTTCCCCAATTCCGTAGAGAAAATGGGAATCCTTGATGTGTTGGCTAAGCACCAAGACTTTGGGATCGATGGAGCGAAGTTGGTGGCATCGGGCGATCCAGAGAGAAGTATCTTGCTTGAACGCATCGCAAGGCGAGGCAATGGGCAAATGCCACCCATTGCCTCCAACGTTGTTGATCGCGATGCGGTGAACCTCCTTAAGGAATGGATCGGGAGTCTTTCCGTCCAACCGAAAGAGTAGCGGTGCGGGCAGTGCGGAGGGACTAACGCAGGTTGATTTTTACCTTGTTTAGTTTTCCGGAAAACGCATTGCGAGATCCTTCACCGTATTCAGGGTCAACGCCTGTCCCTGTATCGGTACCGGTGTCTGCAGTGTCATCGAGCGAGAAAACGTTTGCTTGGGTTTTTTCGATGCGACCTTGTCCTATCTTTTGCGGGCCGTCGAACAAGTGAATGGTTCCTCCGGCTCCACGATCCCCGTTCTTTCCGTCGTATTCAAATACGGCACGGATCGTGTGCTTGCCATCGGTGATGGATTGCATGCTTTGGACTTGGAAGAGTTCCAATCCTAGGAAATTGTATGAAAAAGCTGGCTTACCCTGATTAACCCAAAACGCCCAACCACCGAACCGCCCACCTTGAGCCAACAGAACCCCGTGGTTTTTTCCTTGGGTAATCTCGACGTCGGCAGCGAGTTCAAAGGAAGTGTTTTTCATGTTGATGAAAGCATTTTCTGCCATGTACACCATTCCGGGAAAGACGGTCAGTTCAGTGCGACCGTCCATCAAGTCAGGGCGTCCAGCTATCTTTGGGTCGAACCGTTCAATGGTTCGATCGTCGATTGGGAGCACATGGTGTTCGATTGCTTCACTGGTGAATAGACTTTGAAGTTCCTTGAGCTTTTCAGGGTTCTTTTCAGCGAGGTTTTGAGACATGCTGAAGTCGTCGTCGACGTGATAGAGTTCCCAGAGATCTTCCGACAGAGCGCGTCTAGGTGAGGCTTCCCATGGAGCTTTATGGATGGTTCCGGCAAACCATCCGTCATGATAGATCGCTCGATTGCCGGCGATTTCAAAATATTGGGTTGTTCGATGGCTTTTCGCCGACGGGGTATCAAAGCTGTATGCCATGCTGACCCCTTCGATTGGTTGTTGTTCGACACCGTTTACTTCTTTGGGAGCTGGTACCTTAGCTGCTTCAAAGATGGTTGGGGCGATATCGACGA
>JBIJCS010000357.1:0-5326 GCA_044344575.1 Pirellula sp.
CGATGATGCTCTTCGGCGAACGCTATCCAGATCCAGTTCGCATGGTCAGCATGGGGGACTTTTCCCATGAACTCTGCGGTGGTACCCACGCTAGCAACACTGCGGAAATAGGAACCATCGAAATCCTCAGCGACGAGAGCGTCTCCGCAGGAGTCCGACGAGTCACCGCACTGACCGGCAACCGAGCATTGGAACATCGTAGCAAAATCGAAGCCCTCGCAAGTCGTGCGGCAGAAAAGCTAGGATGCTCCATCGATCAACTCGGAGAGCGTACCGTAGAACTGGTCACCGCCATCCGCAAACTCAAACGAATGGTACAGGCAACCGGTAGTGGAGAATCTGTCCCTGAGAAAATCGGTGGTAGCACTCCGGCCAACTCGTCAAAACCCAATTACGTCGCCCTGCGAGCAGCACTGCGACTCGCTGCCCGCACCCTCAACGTTTCCTTCGACGAAGTCAGTGACCGTATCGACGCTTTGCTCGCCGAAGAAGTCCAACTGCACAAACAAGTTGCACAACTCGCCAGCGGCGCCGGCCTCGATATCGATCAGCAACTCGCGAACGCGACCGCCGTCGAAGATACGTTGGTCGTCATCGCACAAGTCGAAAACGCAAACTCTGCAACCCTTCGGCAATGGGTCGACCAAATACGCAAAAAGGCGACCAAGCCCGTTGCGGTTCTGTTCGCTCTAGGCGAACCGGACAAAGTCACCTTGATCGCGGGTTTGAGCCAATCCCTCGTCGATCGTGGACTGAGCGCAGGCAAGTGGATCGCTCCCGTCGCCCAAGCTGTTGGCGGCAGTGGTGGAGGTCGACCAGATCTCGCTCAAGCTGGCGGAAAACAACCTGAAAAGATTCCAGCAGCACTCCAAATCGCACTCGATACTTGGAAATCCCTGCTCGGCACCTAACAACGCCTTGCAATCCTTAATGTCTCGCAGTGCCCACTCCGTACGGGGCATTGCGACAAAGGAATCTTAAGAACGAAGTCCATCCATGCAATCACGCTACCTGCTCGCACTAGAAACCAGTGGCAAAGCAGGTTCCGTCGCCTTGCTTACTTCCAACGCAACAGCTCTCATCAACGACGACTCGACGCCAACGCTCGTCGACGCGGTTGAACTCGATCCCAACTCTGGTTCCGCGAAAACCTTAGCACCAGCTATCGACGAACTCTTCAAACGCAATGGCATCACGCCTGATGCGATTCGCGCGATCGCAGTAACCCAGGGCCCCGGTTCCTTCACCGGACTACGCGTAGGTATCGCCACAGCAAAAGTGATGGCCTATGCACTGAATGTTCCAGTCGTCCCGATCAACACTCTCGATGTCATCGCTGCACAGCTCGACGAAGCACAAGTCGTCAACGCGTCAGCCCTATCGCTGTACTGTGCAATCGATGCCTTTCGCGGCCAGTCCTTCTACGCTCACTACACTCGCCAAAACCATCGGTGGATTGCCCAAGCCGGTACGGAAATCGCCGACAACGATCAACTCTCCCAACTCGTCCAACATGCAATCCCGAACGAACCGAACTTGCAAGCAAATTCAGTTTGGATTGCCGGTCCCTCCATCGAAAAACTCCTCAATTCCCTTCGAGATCTGCCAGATACTCGCGCCCCGAAAGCCATCCACATTTTCCAAGGACAAGAGGGCATTCCAACCGCCCGAATGGTGGGAATTCTAGGCTGGCAAGCGTGGAATCAAGGTAAAGCCGTAGACCCATTCACCCTGCTCCCGCAATACTACCGTAGCAGCGCGGCAGAAGAAAAACGGGCACAGCTTCCCCCCAATGGCTACAATCCATAAGCCCAGACTCCTACCGCGCGGGCTTAACGCTAGCCCACCGCCACTATTGGAATGCTCCATTCGCAAGGAACCAAGCGATGAAACGATCGTTGCAAACACTCCAGCGGCTCATCATCTATTCCAGCATCGCTTGTGCAACTCTCATTAGTCCCCCTCCAAGTCCACTCCATGCGCAAGATCTCAACTCACAGGACTCCAACTCACAGGACTCCAATCGACAACCCCGAGATTCAGCAAAACCCAAGAGCCAAACGACGGCCGCCTTCCAATCCCATTTTCCTGATCTTGCCCAGGCAATGGCAGCGCGCGATCCAAACGCCATTCGCAAGGCTTACAGCAATCTTCCTCCCGAAGTCCAACAGCAAGTTCTCAGTACTTTGCACAGCGACCGAATCTCTCCGAGCTATCTGCAAAACGACTCGCTGAACCGCACCGGCACTGACAATGATAACCCATCCCCAATGCTCCCCTCTCCAAAAGGTGGCGCGTCGCTTGCGAACTTCAGTGAACTGATGCAGTTAATCGAGACAACGGTCTCCCCGGATGTTTGGCTCAATGCAGGTGGCACTGCGACGATGTCGCCATTCCGCCAAGGCGTCCGCATCGATCCAGATGGAATCATCGAACGATTGGAACCTACCAAAATCATTTTGGGAAAAACGAACCATAAAAAAACGTCCACACCCAAACTGCAGTTTCCAAACCAAACACCCAACGAAGATGCACAACCGACCATCCTCTTGTCGAACCTTGGCCAATGGCAATCGCACACCGAACTGCGTTGGGTCTCCTTGCGACAACTCGATCGTGACTTGGCAAACCGCATCGACGAAGGGAAATCGGCATCCATCGCAGCCGAGTTGCTCGGAGGTCTTTGTAGAATCGATTACGTCTTGGTAGACCCACAAAATAACGACTGCTGGATCGCAGGGCCGGCAGGAAATATCGCAGCAACAAAGCGTGGCGACTTGATTCACCGCGAACTATTGCTACCACCCGTCCTCTTAGAAGATCTTCTTTGCGTCGCGGCGCATGTGCTACAAGGACGCGGAGAATTCGGATGCTCCATCGATCCCGATCCAACTCGACTCGTCGGTGCATACCAAATGGCCAACGAAAAAGCCTCCTTGCGACTCTTGAGCCGAGATCCAGAAACATGGGTCGAACGATGGAAAGAAAAACTCGGACCGCAACAAGCTAACATCATCGGAATTCCTCAAGACTCGCCAACAGGTTTTGCATTGATCATTGCCGATGCACACATGAAGCGTCTTGCTTTCGGCCTAGAACCTAGCACCGGAAACGTCGGAAACTATTGGCTCGAATCCGATCGACGCGGTGACGCAAGAGAGCAGTCCATGGTCCGCTGGTGGTTCGCTCTATCGAATCACCCGATTTCGCACGATCCGGAAAATCACTTGTACCATTTCGCTAAACCTAACGTTCAAGTCCTCAGCGAAACCCAATGGATCAGCTCGCAAGGACAGCGACTCGTCGCTGCCGCACCCGATGCCGCCGCCGATGCGTTTGCCAAAAACTTTACTACTCACTTTGAGGAACTACAAAAAACACATCCGATCTACGGAAGGCTCCGACATGTCTTCGACCTAGCTGTCGCACTCGAAATCGCTCGCACGGAATTCCTTGCAATCGACGCCCCTGAGTTCGATGTCATCGGTGATCCAAAATATTCCCCACGACTACCTGTCGCGCCCAAATCGATCGAGTCCATTGTGGCCACTCGCAAACGCAACGATGATTCCATCAGCGCGATCGTCAGCGGAGGAGTCTCCATCAACCCGCAACTCCTTGCAGGAAAACTACGCCGCAACACGGCACTTGCCGATCGACTCCTCTTGCCAAATACACCGGATTCTGCACACCTACGAGAGGAAGAGAACTCCAGCAAAACAACGAACTCCGACAAACCCGTTTTCGAATCGTCGTTTTGGAAGTGATGGGCTCATTAGCCTTCACTCATCCCCCACCCAAAAGCACGACACCATAGAACCCGAACTCTAGACAAAGCCAGAATCGAGACAATGACCGAGCAAGGAAGCCCACCTAACGAACCACTCGCTGATGAACCACGCGCTGAAGAACCACGCGCTGATGAAACAGCAACTGAGGAATTCTTTTCCCTAGAAGAACTAGGCTCTATCTACGCCAAAGCCCTACAAGGCACATCAGACTCAGAGCAAATTCCCGTACCGCGACTTCCGCAGCCCGATCGTGCAGCCGATGAACTGACCGCAACCATCCTTGTTCAAGGGGAAACTGATGGTACTCCCGTAACTCTCAGCTCAATTCTCGAAGCACTACTTTTCGTAGGACACCAAGATGGTCGCTCCCTGAATAATGAGGAACTACAACGGATCCTCAAAGAGTTCTCTGAGTCGGAAATAGAAGCAGCACTAAGTCGATTGCAATCTCAATTCGTCGAGCAAAATGCTTGCATCCATGTCGTCCAAGATAAACACGGCTACCGCTTGGAACTTCTTCCAGAAGTCGAAGAGAGCCTACAGAACCTTCAGGCCGGCCCAGTCCGCGAAGCGACACTCTCCCAGCCAGCAATCGATTGCCTCGCAGTGATCGCCTACCAACCTGGTATCGAACGACAACAACTCGAAGAACTCCTCGGTCCAAGCGTCAAATCGATCCTCAGCCAACTAGAAAAACGAGGCTTGATCGTTGAAAACAATCAAGCCTACCACACTTGCGACCGCTTCCTCGAAATCGTCGGAATCGAATCCCTTGACGATCTCCCACGCGACGACAAACCGTAAAGGTCCAAACAACTAGAGCGATTCCAAGTAGCTGACTAAATCAGCCAGAGCCGTCACCGGGATACCATCGGCTAACCCCTCGGGCATCACCGACTGCGGACTCTCCTTGCGCTGGGTGATCGTCTCAGGTGCGACTTCTACCACTTCACCCTGAGCATTGCGCAAGATGATCTTTTCCGGGCTCTCCTTCGTCACAAAACCCGACACGATCGAATCGTCGTCCAACTGAAAGACGTTCTGCACAAACCCCTGCGCTATGGACTTGCTCGGCATCAAAATGGCTTCCACCAATTGATCGCGTCGATACGTCTTGGCAACATTCGGCAGATAAGGACCTCGCAAAGCCTCCGAAGGAGTAACGTCGTGGCACTTCGCACATCCAAGCAATCCGAAGACCTGCTCTCCACGCTTTGCATCTCCCTTCGTCGCTACCGCCTGCTTGAACACCTCCTCCTTGGGTAACCCACCAATCTTGGGACCGGTCCACTGATTCAAATCCGCCAATCCCCAAGCGTCCGCCAAGAGCTTTCCTTGCTTTTCTATCTCGGCTCGAGGATCGAGCAATGCTCGACGCACCAACGGTTCGGCCTGTTTACACACTCCGACTTGATACACACTCAATAACTGCGTAACCATCTCGGGGGACTTCCATAGGCTGTCCATGGCAGCGAGTACTTCGGGACGCTGGGATAGCTCCTTACGCGTGCCGACCGCTGTCAATGCAACGGCGT
>JBIJCS010000358.1:0-5297 GCA_044344575.1 Pirellula sp.
GTCACTGCCCATCCGCTGATTCGTTCGCATCTCTAAGCTTTCTTCAATTCCATACTCTGCAACGCTGTCTCAATGATCCCTACCGCTATGTCAATGTGCTCGTTCGTCGTCACCCCAGGCGGTGGCAAAAATCGTAAACGCGTCGGATTGCTCCCCGCCACAAAACCCATCAACCCCAAGTCATATAACTTCCCTAACATCCACTTGCCCGTCTCCGCACTCCCATCCCCTGGTGTAAACGCAATCATCATCCCCTCTCCATAAGGCCCACTCAACCGATCCGGATACCTCGCCGCCAACCCCTCTAACTTGCTTCGAAAGTAACCATGACGCTGCATGTTCCATCCACCATCACCAAAACACCTCTCTCGCTCAAGATGATCCAATACCGCTAAACCCGCTCGGATCGATGCTGTCGCCCCCGTAAACGTCTGCGAAAGTATCGGCCCCTTCGGCTTGAGCTCCTCGCCATACAACGTCGCACACACCTGCGTGATCTTGCCCAACGTCACGATGTCCGCAAATCGATCCAACCCAAAATGCTGGAACGCAAACGGTCGACTCAATCGTGAAAAGGTTTGCACCTCATCGAAAATCACCAATATGTTGTGCTCATGACAAATCCCACACAACGCCTCAAAATATTCCCGCGTCCCAGGATAATATCCACCCTCGCCCGCGACCAACTCAAGCCACAAACAAGCATGCTCGCCCGGATATCGCTCCACCAAATGCTTTAACGTCCGTATCGCTCCACGCGTTGTCCCCTCCGGATCCGATGGATGAAACATCGGTAAATAATCCACATCCAAAGCCTTCGGCACGCCTGAGCGATATGCCGGACGATCTGTCAAAGAAGCTAACGCAATCGATCGACCCGCAAAACAATTGTCAATGCAGATCACCCGACTCGCCGGTGCTCGATTGTGAAAAGCTATCTTCAACGCATTCTCATTCGCCATCGCACCACTCGTGCTCAGCAAACAATGATCTAACTTCGCACCACTCCCCCTCGCTAAACCAATCAACCGCTCACACATCCACAACGATGCAGAATCGTGCTGCAAGTTCCCCTGCATCACCGTGTCCTCCAACCCCGCATCCACCGTACTGCTGAGCATCTGCGGATCGCTGTGACCCATCCCGTGCACCCCAATCCCCACGATGAAATCTAACTTGATGCTGCCATCCCCCAACTGGACCCATGGCCCATTGCCCATCCCACTCGAAATGTACGGGAAAAACGGCGCCCCCCCACGTGCCTGCGCCAAACGACCCAATTCCTCCTGATAAGCTCCCACCAATGCCGGATCCGGTCCCCGAACTCCACAAATCTCCGATCGATGCTCCTGCAAAGCCTCCAACAATAACCGCTTCGCCTCCGCTACCCGCGGATCCAACACCCAACGCGTGTACTGCAAGCCGCCTAATGGGACTCCCCCCACCTCAGACTTCGATTTCAACGACTCTCCCTGCTTATCCTGCGATCGGGTCAATGAAGCACCTACTTAGATTCAAAGGAACAAATGGAACAACTTCCAAAGCCCCCAAGTCTACCATCCCCGACCCTTTTCAACCATCGCAAGCCCACTCAACGAAACATCCGCCTGAAATTCCTGATCAACTGACCCAACGGATGCGAAGGCAATGGCATCGTCTCCTGAATGTCATCCGGCCCATGCGGCCAGTCTAAACACCGATCTACATACCCCTGAACCCACTCCTCACCGTACGGATAAAGACGCAACGCACCCCTCCAATCCCCAGGAATCCCAGCAACCCCACTGTGAATCGCACCCAACCCCCCAAAAATAGACGCTACCCCCCGTAAATCACCAGGAATTCCAAGCAACTCCTCCATCCCTCCCCGCAAATCACCCAAATGCCTCGCATACGTGTAAACACCCAACAATGCATTCCCTACCAAATCGTCTCGCCACCGCCCCTCACAACCCATCCTCTTGACCATCTCTCGAATCTCTAAACCCTCCAATACCCCACTACCCAATCCCTGCAACTGCAACCGCAAATCCCTCGACTCTACCGCCTCTGACAACGAACCCAACATCTCCACCGGCCCGACCGCATAAGCCGTCTGATGAAACTGCGCACACTGCGCCGCCGTCGCCACCACCATCGCTGCTTGTGTTACCTCCCCCCATCGATCCGACATCTGGGTCGACTTGTGCACCCATCGCAAAACCCCCTCGTGATGACCCTGCATCACCACACTCAATACCATCGCCCTTACCAACGGATCACTCCCCGGAAAATCCACCAAACCACTCCCACCCGCCAACTTCCTAACACCACGCCCCAACCCCCGAACCATCCAAAGCAAAGGCGAAGAACGACGATACCAAACCATCCGCTTCTCTAAATTGCGACAGAAATTCTCTGTCGCCGCCTGCGATAACAACAACGATTGGATCGTTATGATCATCTCGTCCGTCCGACTCCCAGGACACAACAACCCTCGATAAGCCCCCAAATCCAATCGACGCCTCCACGGCAACCGCGCTAACCCCTCTCCTATCGCACACCCAATCAATACCCCCTCAATCGACTCCTGTCGCCGCCTCGACGGAATTATCGTTGACCACGAATAAGGCGCATCCCACCCCGCTCGAGCACCCCCCTCGGCCAACTCCACACTCTTACCCTTTCCACGTCGCGCTAATTTAGGAAATACCATCGCTCCAACTGCCTGCCCCCCCCTTGGCCTCGCGTCAGACCTGCTCTCCAAAGATATGGACATCGTGGAACCCCCTAGTCGTTTTCCTAATTGACTGCCTCATCTTCTCTCCGTCGGTGCTTGCGTCCCCGAAACTACAGCAAACCAAAAGGGTTCAAGAACTTGCTCCAACCATCCGCAGGTATTACCCATTCCAACCCCTATGCCTATCTCAATCGACACTTCTTAACATTCTTCACAAATCCCTCATCACTTTCAACCTCCCACCCCGAAGTTGGGTAAACCTACTACAAACACCCCCTACCACACCTCCAAATCCCCTTCGCCTTCAACCCCAAACCCATGTAAACTATCCCAGTCTCTTCCCCCCACACACCATCCACCAAACTCAAAACACCATGACATTCCAAAAGTCTCCCTTCAACACCCAAGCCTCCCGCAGACAATTTCTACAACAAACCGCCCTCGCCAGCGGCATGTCCCTCTACGCAATCGAACAAGCTTTCGCAGATCTGCCTCCAACCGCCCCCCAAACAAAAGGCCCCTTCTACCCCATCCCCGAGATCGATAAACAAAAATATTTCGATGCCGATCTCACCCGCCTCGCTCCCGACTCCCCCGTCGCCGACGGAGAACAAATCGTGATCCAAGGTCTCGTCGTCGATACCGATGACAAACCACTCGACCAAGTCATCGTCGAAGTCTGGCAAGCTTGCACGACAGGACGCTACAACCACCCCCAAGACAAAAACGACCGACCCGCAGATCCGAACTTCCAATACTGGGCAAAAATGCTCACGAAAAACGAAGGCACTTTCTCCTTCCGAACCATCCAACCAGGAAAATACCCCGGACGCACTCCCCATATCCACTACCGTATCATCGCTCCCGGTCGACCCGAACTCGTTACCCAAATGTACTTCGATGCACAATCCGAAGAAAATCGAAAAGATGGGATCTACATGAACCTCAAACCAGAACAACGCCTCGCCGTCACCGTCGGACTGGAAATCCAACCCGTCTCCAAAGAACCTAACGCAGAAAAACTTCCTACCGGTACTTTCAAAATCGTACTCGGACCCCAAAACAACCCCAAAACAACACAACCGATGTAACCCCCCCCACACACACACCTCATGCCAAAGAAAAAAAACACGCCCCCTCCCGTAGACCCCGACGAAGCTTTCTACCTCAGCCAAATCCCCAAACAAATCACCCCAAAACTAGAAGCCTCCAAAGTTGCAAACGTCCTCCGCCAAGTCATCCAACGTCGAGGCTACGCTGCAATCCAATCCGCTGACCAACTAAGAAACGCTTGGGAACAAATCGTCGGACCCCAACTCGCAAAACAAACCCAAGTAGGAAAAATACAACGCAACCAACTCCTCATCCTCGCCTCCAATAAAGTCGTCGCTAGCGAACTCGAATTCATGAAATCGCAAATCGTTCGACAACTCCAATCCCAACACCCTGAATTCTCTATCCGCTCCCTGAAAATCTCTGTCGATGGCAACCGATGATCCTACGATCGCCCCTACTGCCTCAGACGAAGTTCGCTCAATGCGAACATTCGCCCTAACCGTCGCTTACGACGGCTCCCACTACGCCGGCTGGCAATCACAACCCAACGGACCGACCATCCAACAAACCCTCGCCCAAGCCATCTCGCGAGTCGTCCACCATAACGTCAACCCACAAGGTGCAGGTCGTACCGATGCAGGCGTTCACGCCATCGGCCAAGTCGCAACTTTCTCCTCCCCAAACTGGAAACCTCCCGCTCAAACCCTCGCACTAGCAATCAACGGTTTCCTCCCTCGCTCCATCTCCGTGATCGAATCAAAATCCGTTGTCCCAAATTTCGACCCCATCCGAAGCGCCTCCTCAAAACGATACCGCTACACCATCCGCTCCTCCCGCGTCCCCGATCCACTCCTACACCCATTCCACTGGTGGATCCCCAAAGAACTCAATACATGCAACATGCAAGCCGCCGCGAATCGCCTCCTCGGCACTCACGACTTCAAAGCCTTCGAAACGCTTGGCTCCCCCAGAAAAACCTCCGTTCGAACCATCCACGCTCTCGATGTCAATCTTCAACCCACCCTCGGTGGGTCCGAAATCACCATCGAAATCGAAGCCGATGGATTCCTCTATAACATGGTTCGAAATATCGCCGGCGCGCTCGTAGAAATCGGTAAAGATCGCTTCTCTCCCACCTGGATCGACTCCCTACTAAACTCCCCTGTACGCCCAACCGTAAGCCAAACCGCCCCCGCAAGAGGCCTTTGCCTCCTCTACGTAAAATATCCACCCTCGCTCTTCCTCGACCTCTAAATATCATGACCCTCCTGTTCCTCGCCTGCTTCCTCCTCCTCCTCGCTTCCCTCCCCTGCGCCATGGTCGCTGCAAACCTGAAACTCTTTCAATCCGCCACTCAATCCCCCGAATACCTTGACGCCGCTCGCTCAATCCCCTTAAGCGTCCTCATCCCTGCACGCAACGAAGAAGCCAGCATCCAAGCCGCACTCGATGCTCTCGCGAAATCCTCACACCCAACCTTCGAAGTCCTCGTCCTTGACGACGCCTCCGAAGATCAAACAGC
>JBIJCS010000359.1:0-5277 GCA_044344575.1 Pirellula sp.
TCCGCGAACCTTCTCAACCATCGAACGAATCTGCTCGTCCGTCGCATTCAATGGAAACATGCCACTGAAAAACTCAACCGCCTCGAATCCTAACTGTTTGGTATGCTCCAATGCCGCATCGACCGGAAATTCACGCAATGAATAAATCTGCAAGCCTAATTTCAATCCCGCTCGCTTCGCTTCCTGTGCAAATAATTGTTGCACTGGCGAAAATGCCAAAGCACCAACACACAACCCAGCAGACTGCAACCAAGCTCTCCGATGGTTCGTCGCAAGTCCTTCAGTGACAGTGCCGCTGGTTCGAGATTCAATTCGCATACTAAGCCCTTCATCGATTCATTCAGGAGGAATTCAGGAGAGAACAAGCCGTAGGGAAAGAGGGTTGTCAGACTTGGCCAGCAAAGTACACTGCTAGTCCGTTGGATAAGTTGCATCTATACCACTCGTGCCAACAGTCCAGAGAAAGTTTCCCTTGTCGCCCTTACCGCGAGACGCATTATCGTACTCGATTTTCGGGTAGAGAACCCGCAGGATTTTCTATGGCTAGCAAAGATTTTGATATCGATCAACTCGCGGCCTACCTGCATCTGAGTCCCGATCAGGTCACCAAAATGGCCTCCCGAGGAAAACTCCCAGGTCGTAAAGTCAACGGTGCTTGGAAGTTCTCTGAATCCGAAATCCATCATTGGCTAGAAGAACAAATCGGTATCGTGGAACCCGATGAGCTTCAACGTGTCGAAATGATTATCGAAAAATCCATCGACACCACGATCGATGATCGCGGAATGCTGTGGGAATTCATGAGCCAGGATGCGATTGCGATTCCTCTTGATGCCCGAACCCGCAGTTCCGTTGCTCGCGAAATGTCCAACCTCGCGGCGAACACCGGACTCCTGTGGGACTCGTCCCAAATGGCCGATGCCGTCCTGGCCCGCGAAGCACTCCACCCTACTGCCCTCGAAAACGGTGTCGCGCTGCTGCACCCACGCCGCCCTCAATCCTCCATTCTCTCAGACTCCCTGGTCGCCTTAGGGATCTGCCCACGACCTATCCCCTTCGGAAATACCGCCGGTCTGCTCACCGATGTCTTTTTCTTGATCTGCTCGACCGACGACAAAATCCACCTGAAAATCCTCGCTCGGCTAGCTCGACTCGTCAGCGACGAAGTACTCTTAACAATGCTTCGCTCCGCCCAAAGCCCCGCCGAAGCACTCGAACTGATCCGCACCGCCGAAAGCGATCTGGTCGCATCAGATTCTCGCTGATCCAAGTTCGCTGAAAAACAGCAACCAACAGATGACTTCTACCCCCAAGCCAAACTCGACGATTCTTGGATGGTGTGGCCCGACCGACCCCGCTTGGCGATCCCTTCTCGACTCCGTCCCTAATTCACTCGTCCCTAACATCGATATCCTACGCCCCTGCGATCTGACCGATTGGATCAACGAACCAACCGAACGTTCCCAACCCCCGAAACGCACGCACATAAAACAAGGCTCCAACAAACGAATTCTTATCGCTTGCGAACATCGAAACGACCCTACTCTCACTCTGATTGAACAGTTCCTCAAGCCAAAACCTCGCTCCCTCCAGAAATCAAGCAAGACCCCTCCTTTCGCACTCGTCCTCGGAGAAGACTGGCAAGGACATCGACGCACTTTCCCTCTCCCCGATACACTCGAGACGTTCTACTGGTACGAATGGTTCGATAAAACACTCCCTTGGATCCTGCTCGATCCACCGCAAACCAACGATCGAAAACTGAACCGCCAAGCAAATCTCAATCCCCGTGGTGAATTGAATCCCCGCGTTGCGAGAATCCTCAACTCCAACGAACAGCTCTCCCGTCACCTGACCACAAGTAACAGTGAAAACCAGTTAACAGCCAGTCTATGGTGGATCCTCTCCGATCAGCCCGATACCGCTACCTTTTGGTGTAGCCTCCTCGAAAGCTTCGGTGCACGAAGCGTCGGCTCACTCCTTAACGAACCTCACCCACATATTCAACCTGACTGCATCCTCCTCGCACCCCAAGTTCGCACCCACGAGAACACGACTTCTGTCCAACCGCCCCAAGAACTCCTCAAATCCCTGGCGGTGCTTCGCGAAGACCACCCCAACGCCTTCCTCGCACTCATCTCCCCATTCCCCCGCTTGAGCGATTGGACTCACCTTCACCATGCCGGCCTCAATGCGATCACCGGCTACCCGACCTCGCCGCAAGGCCTTCTGAGCACTTGGCTTTTACGAAACGCCTAAACCCTTGACATGCCCATCCAAGCGTCGTACAATCAAACAGTCAATCAACTCATTGATTGTTTAAGCGTTTAACCGTGTAGCCGATGAGCGCCGATTCACTTGAATTGGTCGATCCAACAACCTGGCTACGAAAGAACTTAACCAGAGAACAATCTTGCCGATCAAAGATCTGCGATGGCTGTAAAAAAACGAGCAAGCTCCAAACCCAAAGAGACATCCAAAGCACCGGTTGGATGCGAACAAGAGCCTCATGCCAGTACCCCGGAAGAGCTTCTCGATTGGAAACTATGCGCTCGCGCTGCAGGCATCTTCCGAGCTCTCGGAGACCCGAGCCGACTACAACTCCTCGCCCTTCTCGCTCGACGCGAAATGTGCGTAACCGAACTAAAAGAACATCTCAACGATAACCTACCAGCAATCTCCCAACGCCTAAAACTGCTTCGCGCTGAGCGTATCGTGCAGAGCCGCCGTCAGGGCAAGCATATCCACTACTCACTCGCAGACGAGCATATCAAGCATTTGATCTCCAACGGGCTTGCTCACGGCGGAGAAGACCTCCACAAAACACACTAGTAAACAGGTTACAAACGTTTCTTCTGTCGGCACTTTACACCATTTGAACTTTGGAGAATAAACTATGGGAAATCATCACGATCATCACGATCATGAGCATGGTAAAGGTTGCGGTCATACCGCTATCGAGCACAACGGCCACGTCGACTACTTGCACGATGGACACTTGCACCACCCCACGAGTACGGGACAAGTAGAGGAACACACGCTGGAGGTCACCGATACCAACCCATCGGCTTGCACCGGCGGTCACGTATGTTCGGGACACGAAGCGGGACACGTTCACGGACCGGGTTGCGGACATCCAGCCGTGCCTCACGGCGACCACGTCGATTACCTAGTCGATGGACACTTGCATCATCCTCACAACGGTCATTGCGACGATCACGGCAAAGTGCAAGTCGTCTCGCAATAACTTTTTTGGAAGGATAAACGACTCAAACCACGCAATTCCTCCAAGTCCATGCAAACTTCGGCGGTTACCCAGATTCGGGAACCGCCCAGCTTTCGGAAATTGTTTGAATTGCTTGTCTTAAATCCCCCTTGACCTCTCTTGCGGATCTTGTCTATCCTCCCCGAAGTCCAGGGCAAGCTCGGTAAGATCGGCGAGCCTGGTTGGAATTACAGGATAGATCTGTCGCGGCAAGCGTCGGCGGGTCGTGAGCGTTCAACAAGGATGGTTGAGTCCCATGTCCACTACAAAAACAGTCTTCACCACTGGCGAGGCGGCTAAGATTTGCAAAGTTAGCCAACAGACCATTATCCGTTGTTTCGACAACGGGACCCTCAAAGGATTTCGCGTACCTGGAAGTCGGTTTCGCCGAATCCCTCGCGATCAACTTTTTGTCTTCATGAAAGACAACGGTATCCCTACCGATGCCCTTGAAAGCGGCAAAAAGAAGCTTTTGATCGTCGATGACGATCAAGACCTGGTAGATCTGATGCGAGATGCCTTCGAACGCGACGGACGCTTCGATATCCGTACCGCAAACAACGGCTTCGATGCTGGAATGCAAGTCAAAGAGTTCCGACCCGATCTCGTCGTGCTCGATGTCATGCTTCCCGATATCAATGGTCGCGAAGTCTGCCAACGCGTTCGATCCGATCGCACAATGGACACCGTGAAAATCCTTTGCATCTCCGGTATGGTCGAATCGGACAAAATCGCCGATCTTCGCATGGCTGGTGCGGACGATTTCATGCAAAAGCCATTTACGACCGATCGCCTCCTCGAACGTGTATGCGACCAACTCGAGATCGATCGTCCTATCGCGATGGCTGGCTAATCACCAACTAGAAACCTGCCGCAGTCGCTGAAGAACCTCGGCTATCTTCGCCGAACCTTCCTCGACCTCCTGCGCACTGGTTTCATGTGATAGGCTTAATCGTATCGAGCCCCGGATTTTCTCGGGGCTCAACCCCATGGCTTGCAGTACGTGCGAAGGTTGACTCGATCCACTCGCGCAAGCCGATCCGGTTCCGCAAGCCACTCCGCTACGATCCAGTGCCAACTGCAAAACCTGCCGATCCATTCCCGGAAAGGCGATGCTAGTCGTATGGGGCAACCTCTCGGCATCCTGGCCATGAATGCAAGCCCAAGGGTGACGTTCTATCAAGAAACGCTCCAACGCGTTACGTCGCTCCTGCATTCTCTCGCGTCTCTCGCTCAACTCTTCCCGCGCGAATCGCACCGCCGCAGCAAACCCACTCGCCAGCGCTGGATTCTCCGTACCGGGTCGCACCCCGAGCTGCTGAAACCCTCCGTAAAGCATCGGTTCCAATTTCAGCCCATGCCGCAATACCAACGCGCCAATCCCAATCGGCCCATGTAACTTGTGCGCCGTAATACTCATCGCGTCGACCCCCAACGCCTCAAACGACAAAGGGATCTTTCCTAAACCCTGTACCGCATCGCAATGCACCGGTATCCCTAGCGGCTTACAAATCTGTACCAACGCTTCGATCGGTTGGATTACACCCGTCTCGTTGTTCGCAAGCATCACCGACACCAAGGCAATCGCCTCACCGCGATTTACCCAATCCCTCAAGGGACTTAAATCGATCCGTCCACTTGTGTCACAAGGCAAATAATCGACCTCACGACCCATTGCAGCCAATCGCTCCCCTGCAGCTAACACACTGGGATGTTCGATCGAAGAAACAACCACCCGCCCCGCTCGCAAGTTACTGATACCGAAAATCGCCAAATTGTTTGCTTCTGTTCCACCACTGGTAAAAACCAGCGTGTCACTATGCATCCCCTGCAACCTCGCGGAAACATCACCAAGCAGCGAATCCCGTGAATCCTCTACCACCCGCCGCGCTTCTCGTCCCGGTCCGTGCTGACTGCTTGGATTCACTCGACGCGCTTGATACTCAGCACAAATCCGCTCACTGACCCTCGGATCCATCTGCGTCGTCGCGTTGTTGTCGAAATAAATCACA
>JBIJCS010000360.1:0-5271 GCA_044344575.1 Pirellula sp.
TCAAGGATGCCAATTACATCGAGCCAATTGTGGACGAGTCCAAGAGTGGTCCAGGAGTGACTGACAAGTGGATCGTTTATGGAACGATCGATGGCAAGCAATTGTTCAGCGCGAAGGAGTTGACGCTTGATCCAGGTGCTAAGACGACGCTCAAGGACGGAGCCGCCAGCGGTTGGATCACGGTTCAGGGCAAAGGTCGCATTGGCAAGTTGGCTTTGCAAACCCCTGCGATGATTCGATTCGGTCAGAACACGGAAGACGAAGTGTTTATTTCTCACGATGCTGCCACTCGTGGGGTAACGATCGAGAATACGGGCAGCGAGCCGTTGGTCGGCTTGCGGTACTTCGGTCCCGATGCCCATTCCAATCTTCCGGCAAACGGTGCTTGGCAAAAGAACCGTTAGACGCATCGCACAGCGTGAATCTTCATTCGAAAACGAACCTCAACTCAAGGATTGTCTGATGAACAAGCTTCCAAAGCTCCATAACGCCATGTGGCCTGGTCTGGTAGGAAAAGGAGATGGGCCTGGTCAAGAGCCGCCGATTTCGCTGGAGCAGATGCTCAAATGGACAGCGGCGGCGGATGTCGGCGGGCAAAAGTTTGAGGGGATCGATTACTTTTTGTTCTTTCCTCACACGGACCCGAATGCATCGCATGAGGATTTGAAGAAAATTGCCGACCAGATCGCAAGTTATGGATTCCAGGTCGGTTCATTGGTTGCTCCCGTGTGGCCGGGTACGGTCGGTGATTCAGCGATGGGGGATGATGAGCAACAAAAGAAGTTTCTCTCTGCGGTAGAGACGGCTTGTCGTATTGCCAACGTATTTGAGAATCATGGAGTTCGAAAGTACGGCGTGATTCGGGTCGATAGTGCCGAGTTTGGTATTGAGAAGTGGCGTGCGAATCCGAAGTTGAATACCGGTCGAATCATCGATACGTTCAAGAAGGCGGCGAAGATCGCCAAAGATCACGGTCAACGGCTTGCGGCAGAGGGTGAGATTTGTTGGGCGGGAATGCATTCTTGGCGAGATATGCTCGACATCCTCGAAGGAGTTGGAATGCCTGAGGCTTTTGGTTTCCAAGCGGATTTGGCGCACACCTACCTGTATTTGCTTGGATACAACGCTCCCGAATATGCGATGCTCGGATCAACCTATTCGCAAGAAGAGTTTTATGCTGCTTATGAGAAGATGACGGACAAGCTTCGTCCTTGGACGATTGACTTTCATGTCGCGCAGAATGACGGTCACGTTCACGGTGCTGGTTCGCATGACAAGACGGGTAAGCACTGCCCTGCGGATGACCCGAACGGCAAACTCGACATTGTCAAGTGTTCGGGGTATTGGCTCAAGGATGCGGCAGCACGTGGAATCGAGCATATTTGTTGGGACGGTTGTATGTTCCCCAATGCGACTTTGGAGTCGGCTAATACATGGAACACCATCTTGGCAGCCATGATCGCAGTTCGTGAAGCACACGGTTGGAATTCGGCTTCAGCCTAATGCCCTTCAGCACCTCAAAAAACATTATTGCACAAAGGAATCAGAACAGATGAAAGAACTGCGTATCGGAATGATTGGTTACGGGTTTATGGGGAAAGCCCATACCAACGCGTATTTGCAAGCTGGACGATTTTTCAAGAGCGAGTATCAACCTGTCTTGAAGGCGCTTTGCGCTCGTAATGCGGACAAAGCCAAGTCGTTCGCTGACAATTGGGGATATCAGTCGATCGAAACCGATTGGCGAGAGTTGCTCAAGCGATCCGATATTGATGCGGTCGATATCTGTACGCCCAATAATCTGCACAAAGAAATCGCCATTGAGGCTGCGAAGGCAGGCAAAATGATTCTTTGCGAAAAGCCATTGGCGATGAATACCGCCGAAGGGCTTGAGATGGTCGCGGCAGTTGAAAAGGCAGGCGTTCCGAACATGGTTTGGTACAACTATCGCCGAGTGCCTGCCGTAACCATGGCCCAGCAGATTGTAGCCTCCGGCAAGCTTGGAAGAATTTTCCATTACCGTGCAAACTTTCTCCAGGACTGGACGATTAATGCGGACGTTCCGCAGGGTGGCGCAGCAACTTGGAGATTGGACGTGGATGCTGCAGGGAGTGGTGTAACAGGGGATTTGCTCGCACACTGCATCGATACGGCGCTTTGGATCAATGGGTCGATCAATGACGTCTGTGCTGTAACTGAGACGTTCGTGAAAGAGCGTGTACACGCGGAAACAGGCAAGAAGGCACCGGTCGGCATCGACGACGCTTGCTCGTTCTTCTGCCATTTCAATAATGGTTCATTGGGGCTTTTTGAATCGACTCGCTATGCTCGCGGACATAAAGCTCTTTACACGTTGGAAATCAACGGAGAGAACGCGAGTATCGCTTGGGATCTCCATGATCTTCATCGCCTGAAGTATTTCGACTACAACGATGAGTCGATCGTTCGAGGTTGGAGGTCCATTCACGTTTCCGATGGAAATCAGCCTTACATGGGCAATTGGTGGGTACCAGGTTTGCAGATTGGCTATGAGCATTCGTTTACTCACCAAGTGGCCGACTTTTTGAAGGGGCTGGAAACCGGGCATGCCGCACATCCGACCTTCCGAGACGCATTGGAAACGCAGCGTGTTTGCGATGCGGTTTTGGCGAGTGCAAAAGATCGGCAGTGGAAAACCGTTTAATTTCCCAAGCTTTGCTTAGTCTTCGGCAGGGCTTCCATCTTCGCACATTTTGACGATTTTTGGATCGAACTGTGCGACGATATCGACGAGGTCTTGCTGAGCGGCCATGACACTGAGAATGTCTTTGTACGCACCTGGGGCTTCGTCGGCACCTGCGGAGATCACACGAATACCTTGGACGCCGAGTTGATTGCGGACCGCATTCCAAGTGTACTTCGATTTGGCTTGCGTTCGGCTCATTTGTCGTCCGGCACCGTGGGATGCCGAGTTAAGGCTCGCTTGGTTCCCTCGCCCTTTCACGACAAATCCCGGGGTAGCCATCGAACCGGGGATCACACCTAGGACTCCCTTGCCTGCCGGTGTTGCACCTTTGCGATGGACGACCCATTCCTTCCCTTGATGGATTTCTTTCCAAGCGAAGTTGTGATGGTTTTCCACGCCGCTGATAATCCTCCCTCCGAGCAATTTGGAGACGAGTCGATGGATGACTTCGTGGTTTGCCGCCGCGTATTGACCCATCAAGTTCATCGCAGCCCAGTATTCTTGGCCCGCTTGACTATCGAGAGAGAGCCATCCGAGATACCCGAATTTCTCTGCGTATTTTTTTGGGATAAGTCCGCGAGCGATGTTGCTGTAGACGGAGCAAACCGATGCGCCGGTGCCACGGCTACCGCTGTGGCTAAGTAGAGCGGTGTAGGTCCCTGCGTCGAGTTGCAGATCTTCCGAGTACTCTTGCAATGTGAGCGTACCGAATTCCACAAAGTGATTCCCCGAACCACTGGTCCCGAGTTGTAGTCTCGCGATGTCTTTCTTCTCGCGGGTTGTACGAGAGACAGTCCAATCCTCATCCATGACTGGGTGATCTTGGGGAGTTTCGTGTTGAGAGCCGATTCCAAAGCGAGTTCCGCGTTGTAAAACATCCTCAAACCGATGAGGATTCTTGGCCATTTCTTTTGGAGCAACATCGAGGATGCTCAATTTCATCCGGCAAGCGATATCTACCCCGACGGCGTAGGGGATTACAGCGTTTTCAACAGCAAGAACGCCACCGATGGGAAGTCCGTAACCGATGTGAGCGTCGGGCATGAGCGCAGCGGCGCGTGCGAGGGGAAGTTCGCAAGCGACGCGCATTTGTGCATGGGCTCCCGGATCGATATTATCGCCCCAAGTCGGGTATTCGATAGACTGAAGCGGCAGTGCAGTTTCGGTGGCTTGATCGGTGATCAACGCTGTGGCGAGTGGTCCCCAGATGTCGTCGTTTTCGAATCGCTTTGGATCGGAGAGAATCCAGTGGATCGTCTCTTTGATGGTCTTTCCTCGATGGCCTTTGGAAGCAACCTCCTTTTGGATCGCAGTGATCGCTGCAGGGACGCAGGTGATGGGAAGTCCTAGTTTTTCAAGTTGTCGAGCATTCATGGAGCAACGGAATCCGAAATGACTTGATGTAGTTCAGCGACAGTATTTTGTTGGAACGAAGTTTGTAGGCACCAGGGCGGCGTGGACGAGGCAATGGTTGACTGTGTACGAGCACGTAGCAATTACGAAACAGCACGCCGGGGAGCCTTTTGCAAAAGTGGTTGCTCGCCGATGCAGGCAAGCGGATTTGCGTTGGAGGGAAAGACATTAGAGGAAAGGAACTCGTTCGCTCAATATCTACATTTTTTGACTGGCATTGTCATTGATTTCTTTTCTTTTCGATTCCGCTAGGTGTTTTTTGGTGGAAAATTGGCTTTTTCATTCTCCGCTTCGGCGAACTCGTGATCGTACCGTGGTCGAAGTCTCAAAGTCCTGTCGTTTTTTCGAGTGTTAGTACCATTTCATCGAGCACGAGTGCGAGTAGGATAACAGCCAGCGGCCAGTATCCTCACCCGCAATCGTTCCTTACGAGCCTGTTTTCGAAAGTCACCTATGGACCTTATTTATCGTTTTGACCCGTATGCGCCGTTAGATTTCAAGCGACCGAAGACGAACAAAGAAGCGTTGAAGGCATTGGTTCAAGGGAATCAGAGGTTTGCTTCGACAGTGGAGCATTTGCAAAAGATCAGCGAAGGAGAAAAGCCATCTTCAATGGTTTTTCCTATCAATCCGGTGCAGTTAGGAGTGCCATGGATGGGAGGTCTGGAGCCTCTTCATTCTCCGTTTGCGGCTGTTCTTGGGTGCGCCGATGCACGGGTACCGATCGAGCATATTTTCGATTGTTCGGCGAACGACCTTTTTGTGGTTCGTGTTGCAGGGAACGTATTGGGATTGGAGTGCATCGGAAGTATCGATTACGCCGCGACGGCTTTGCGTGAATCAGTAAGAAGTGTGATTGTTTTGGGGCATACGGGGTGCGGTGCGATTTCGGCTGCGACGGATGTATATTTAGCTCCATCGAGTTTTGCGACGATTGCGTTTAGTCATCCTGTACGAACATTGATTGATCGCATCATGGTCAGCGTTCGCAGTTCGGCGGAGGCTTTAGAAGCAGTTTATGGTTCAAAAGTTAGCAAGCAGAAGAATTATCGCGAATTGTTGATCAATGCATCCTGTTTCGTCAATGCTGCCATCACCGCTTACGATTTGCAGCGAGAAGTTAACGCTGTTTC
>JBIJCS010000361.1:0-5262 GCA_044344575.1 Pirellula sp.
CTTGCAATTGACGAACCTCAATCGCTCTCGCTACCGAATCGGCTTCCATAACCTTTAGTCGCAAATCGAGCTCGATGGCTTTGCTATCCGCAAGTTGCAACTCCTTGTCGTACAGATCACTGATCGATTCCAAAGCAAAGTAAATCGAACACCAGAGTACCGCAGCGACCATCCGCGGGACGTAAGGCAAATTCTCTTGCGGTTCCGTCCTGAAAAAATCGTTAAAACCATGGACGATGAGCAAAAGAGAAAAGCCGCATAACAAAATTGCAGCAACCACCATCAACAACCATCGGCTCATCCGCGGAAGCTCCGCTAGCCGAGTGTGCTCGAACAGGAAATAGACCAACGACGAGGTTACGAATAAACTGAAGACTCGTAGGCCGACTTGAATCCATGGGGTGGGCTGATCCGGTTGAAGATGCCAGTTCATTCCCAATACCGCTACGCATATCACCGACCAGAACAGAATCTGAAAAGTCCAGAAGATCATCTTCCGATATACAGGCAACACCAAACGCTGCGGTCGCTCCTCATTTTGGGAATCACCGGACGTCTTGAGACTCTGTTGGGATGTCGACAGCACCACATTCACCATCGGTTCGCGAAAACAAAAACGATACTTCGAATCTCACGGTTCGATCGAGAGCGATTTGATAAACCCATGATCCAGGTTCTTACATGCCTTGATCTATGTCATTGGGTACAAACACCCAGTGCAAGTATGGCACTGCGGCCGATCCCCCGCAACCAGTTCTTCGCGGTTAAAACTATTTTGCCAATTCGCGCACTGTTCGTGCGCGTTTCTCCCGATTCGTCCCAGACCTACTTGTCCTTTTTTAGGTTTTCTGTTGGGTTCGGGAAAGCTCGCTTCTGTTCCCCTGCGAGAGAACGGGTGCAACGAATTGATGATGAATCAACCGCCAGCGTACCACTAAGGGAACTTCTTTCTTTGCGTCTTAGCGTCTTTGCGTGAGACTTGGTATGAATCTCAAGCGCGGATCTATCGCTACATCACGCCTCGCTGCGCTCGTGTTTGCGGCCCGGGAGGACCGCACTACATCTAAGACCGCTCTAACCTTGGAAATATTTCTCGCGGTAACGACTCTTCCCATCTCGTCATTCGGCGACGAAAGATGAGATCACAAGACTGATTGCTCAAACCAACCTCGCCAACCACAGCGATGTGACGGTCGCCAGAAAGTAGCTCAAGCATACGGCTTCTTGCAGCTGGTTCGTCATCAACGATTAGTACAGTGAGCATCGGTCATTTCGTTTCAACAAGGGAATCTTGCGCTACGCCTGACTGGTTATCGTCTTGGGCTAAGTGCAAAGGTGATTCCCCTTGCGCTACCGGAATACGTACCACGACCCGCACCCATCCTCCCTGCAAATTAGGCTCAAGAACCAAATCCACCGTTGCATGCTCACTACAGATCAACATCAAACGCTTCCGTAATGAACGGATACCCGTCGAAGGTGAACGTGAATGATCAGGCGGAATCCAACGTCCCGTATTGGAAACAATCACCTCGAGCACCCCTTCTGTTACCTTGGCGGAAACCTCCACTCTCAATGGTAGATCGCTCGTCTTGGCGCCATAATTTAAAGCATTCTCTAGCAGTGGCTGGATTAGCATCGGAGGAACTAGTACCGAGTGAGCAGCGCGGTCGCAGAGGATCCGACAGTCGAGATTCTCACCAAACCTCGCTTGCTGTATACCAAGGTACTTCTCGAGCGCCTGAAGCTCTCTTGAGAGTGGTTCTAACGTACGAGCTTCACCTAGGGTGAACCGTAAATAATCCGCAAGATCCCGAGTTACATTCTCTACCAATTCCGGATCGTTCTTGCTCGCGGCCACCGCGTTGAGCGCATTGAAGAGGAAATGCGGATTGAGTTGCTCTTGCAATTGACGAACCTCAATCGCTCTCGCTACCGAATCGGCTTCCATAACCTTTAGTCGCAAATCGAGCTCGATGGCTTTGCTATCCGCAAGTTGCAACTCCTTGTCGTACAGATCGCTGATCGATTCCAAAGCAAAGTAAATCGAACACCAGAGTACCGCAGCGACCATCCGCGGGACATAAGGTACACTCGCTTGTGGCTCCGTCCTGAAAACATCGTTAAAACCATGGACGATGAGCAAAAGAGAAAAGCCGCATAACAAAATTGCAGCAACCACCATCAACAACCATCGGCTCATCCGCGGAAGCTCCGCTAGCCGAGTGTGCTCGAACAGGAAATAGACCAATGACGAGACTACGAATAAACTGAAGATTCGTAGGACGACCTGAATCCACTGGGTGGGCTGATCCGGTCGTAGATGCCAACTCAATCCGACGGACCCTACGCCCATCAACGACCAGAACAGAAATTGGAAAGTCCAGAAGATCGTCTTCCGATACACAGGCAACACCAAACGCAGTGGTCGCTCCTCTGTTTGGGAAACACCAGAAGTCTTGAGACTCTGTTGGGATGTCGACATCACCACATTCACCATCGGTTCGCTGAAACAAAAACGTTACTTCGAATCTCACGGTTCGATCGAGAGCGATTCGATAAACCCATGATCCAGGTTCTTACATGCATTGATCCATGTCATTGGGTACAAACGGCGTGGTGCAAGTATGGCACTGCGGTCGCTCCCCCGCAACCAGTTCTTCGCGGTTAAAACTATTTTGCCAATTCGCGCACTGTTCGTGCTCGTTTCTCCCGATTCGTCCCAGACCTACTTGTCCTCTTTTAGGTTTTCTGTTGGGTTCGGGAATGATCGCTTCTGTTCCCCTGCGAGAGAACGGGTGCAACGAATTGATGAGGAATCAACCGCTAGCGCACCACTAAGGGAACTTCTTTCTTTGCGTCTTAGCGTCTTTGCGTGAGACATGGTTTGAATCTCAAGCGCGGACCTATCGCTACATCACGCGGCCCTTACGTAGTGCGGTCCTCCTGGGCCGCAGTCCGCGCAACAGTAGTGCGGTCCTCCCGGGCCGCAGTCCGCGCATGTTTCGAAGCACCTTTCTTTTGCTGCATGACGCCTCGCTGCGCTCGTGAGCGCGGCCCAGGAGGACCGCACTACGTAAAAGGGCCGCACCATGTAAGAAGACCGCACCACGTGTTGCACCGCACCACGTTCCAGCCCACCTCGCAACCAGTTCTTCGCGCATAAAACTATTTTGCAAATTCGCGCACTGTTCGTGCGCGTTTTTCCCGATTCGTCCCAGTCCTTCTTGCACCCGTTGCTGTTCCCTTCAAACTCTCTGAACTTTTGTTTTTGTTCCAAATCCAAACGCAGACAAAAAACTATGAAAAAGTGGATCAAGCAACTCGGTGCAATGCGCAACAGGACCAATCTTCGCAAGCGATCCACTCGACTCGGTCGCCGTAAGCTGGTGATCGCAAAACACTAGGGTTTTGCACGTCCCCGTCTGGCACCGATGCACGCTGGCAGAGGCGGTTGGATTCGAACGAGGTGATTCCGTGCTCTGACGACCCTCGGGGTATCATCCACAAAAACGACGGACATCTAAATTTTTTCTAATGCTTTTGCAATTCTTGACGGTTTTGCGCCTTTCCGAAAAGGGGGGGAGTAAAACCACGTGTCCAGTCAAGGCCGATTGGATTTTTCCTGCCAGGAGGGTAACGTTCTGTGTAGGTTTTGAGAAAGGTTTTGAGATGAGACGATTTCATTTGTTTCATGGGCGTTGGACGCGTTTGAGTGTTGCCGCAGGTGCCCTGGCTACGGTGGCCAGCATGGCCGCCCAGAGCTTCGCTGGTGTTGTCACGTTCGGTTCAGGTACTAATGCGTTCCAGATGGAGTTTGTCACGATTGGCAATCCAAATAATGCTGCGGATACCACGGGGACGCCGAATCCCGCCGGTGCCGTTGCTTACGAGTATGGAATTGGCAAGTTCGAGGTCAGCGAGGATATGATCGACAAGTACAACGCATCCCAACCCGGAGGAATATTGCAGATCACCAAGGACACGCGTAGCGCAGCGAAGCCGGCGACGAAAGTTTCCTGGAACGAAGCGGCTCGGTTCGTCAACTGGCTCAATACCAGCACAGGGAACCAAGCGGCCTATAAGTTCACCTCAGGCGGCGTCAACGACGACATTGAATTGTGGACGGCTGGAGAGGCCGGGTACGATGTGAATAACACGTACCGCAACAGTTTGGCGAAGTACGTTTTGCCGAGCCACAACGAGTGGTACAAGGCAGCCTATTACAACCCCACTAACAGCACCTATTACGTTTACGCCAACGGCAGTAACACGCGACCAACAGCTGTAACGAGTGGAACGACCGAAAATACGGCGGTTTATAACCAATCGGGCGAAGCCAATCCAAATGGCCCAGCGGATGTGGACCAAGCTGGGGGCTTAAGTCCCTACGGCGTGATGGGCCTTGGTGGCAATGTCAGGGAATTCGACGAGAGTCCGTTCGACCTGGTGGCTGCTAGTAGCGGTTCTTCTTCTCGGGGGATCCGGGGCGGCGGCTGGAGGAACAACTCCAGCGATTTGTCGTCGTCGCATCGCATCTTCCACGACCGTAAGAACGAGGAGTTCGACGTCGGTTTTCGCGTCGTAAGTCTGTCTTCATCTTCACCAGTTCCCGAGCCAAGCTCTTTAGTAATCGGTACGCTTTTCGGCTTGGGAGGCTTATTGGCTAAGAGACGGATGAAGCGTTAAGCCATTTTGATCTCGATACTAGAATCCTGAAATCTAGGGGTAGCTAGCTTTGCTGGCTGCCCCTAGTTTGTTTTATACGCCATCTTCATTGCACGAATTGTGCGCGCGGCACGAAATAAGCCTTCCGCAGGCGAGAAATCAGCTATGGCTTTCAAGAAAAAGGATGACCAAGCCCGCTCCGAAGTCCTAGATCAGTTTGCGCAGGAGGCTCAAGAACTCGGGTTGGGCTACTGATGATCACCCGGTCACTGCGATTCACGACGCGAATGTCCTTTACCCAGCACCTATTCGAGACCTCTTTCTTCGCATTGCACAGTCCGGCTTAGTTTTCGCCCGCTGGACGGAGTTGATCCATGATGAGTGGGTACGCAACCTACTTGAGAACAACACAAAGATGAACCCGGAAAGTATCGCCAGAACTCGACGTCTCATGAATGAGGCTGTGCGTGACTGCCTGGTGTCCGCCAGTCCTGGGCTATCGCACTTATGCTGCATGACGCCTCGCTGCGCTCGTGAGCGCGGCCCGGGAGGACCGCACTACGTAAAAGGGCCGCACAACGTGTTGCACCGCAC
>JBIJCS010000471.1:0-3996 GCA_044344575.1 Pirellula sp.
AGAGTTTACCAAGGCCCGGGGAAAATTCTTCTAAACCCAACCTATTACTGGCGTTACTACATGTCGGAGCAACGAAAACGCTAGGGCTTGGTTCAAGCCGTTGGTATTTTTGGATTCGGTGTACCTTTGGTTGGGGAGTGGTGTTTTGGGGAGTTGGGTTAAAATTACTCAGCAAATTCCACCCCATTCTGCGGCCGTGGGTACGATTTCTCCGATAACATGAGAAATCCAACCAAAGGAACGACTTGATATGGCAACGCTTCGCTCGAATTCTGCTCGCTGGCTCCGACGTTTTGTCCTACTGGGGATTCTTTCTGCAGGGACGGTCGCCATTGGGGCTTATGCGCCCAAGTACCTTTCGCAGGAGCAGAAGGTCAAGCACTTGACGCACGTGGTATCGCGTGGTGATTTGGCGGTGACCGTTACCGAGAATGGGGCGGTGGAGAGTTCCAACAACAAGGAAATCAAGTGCCTTGTCAAAGGTGGCAGTACGGTGCTATGGGTGATCGAAACGGGCACGATGGTCAAGCCTGGGGACGAACTGGTCAAGCTTGATCAATCGCAGATTGAAGACAAGATTCTGCAGCAGAAGATCGTGTATGAGAATGCGTTAGCGAACAAGATCACTGCCGAGAGTGACGTGGCGGTAGCCAAAACGAGCGTGACGGAGTATCTGGAGGGGACTTACCAGGAGGAAAAGAGCAAAGTCGAGAAAGAGATATTTGAGGCCGAGCAAGCATTGCGTAAGGCTGAGTTGTCGTTGCAATCGGCTTTGCGGTTGACTGCGAAGGGGGTGGTCAAAGACCTCCAGCTAGAAGGTGAGCAGTTTGCATTTGATTCTGCTCGCAAGGATCTTGAGCTGAAAAAAACGCGGCTTGAGTCTTTAGAGAAGTACAACAAGGTCAAGACCTTGCAAGAGTTGCAGAGCAAGTTGCGGGCGGCAGAGGCAAAGCTTGCCTCTTTTGAAGCGTCTCTATCTTTGGAAGATGCGAGGTTGGAGCGAGAGAAGAAGCAATTAGAGAACTGTGTGATTCGAGCGGATACCGATGGCATGGTGATTTTCCCATCGATGGCAGCTTGGAAGGATACGCCTGATATTGCAGAAGGAGCGGTGGTTCGGGAACAACAAACATTATTGATGATTCCTGATGTTACGCAGATGCAAGTGAAGGTTGGGATCCATGAATCGAAAGTGGATCGGCTCAAGGTAGGGATGAAGGCGAAGGTACAGTTACAGGAGTTGGTTCTCGAAGGTGAAGTCAGCGAGATAGCAGAAGTCACACGGCCGGCGGGTTGGTGGACGGGGAACTTGGTCAAATACGACACCATTATCAAGTTGCCATTGAATACGTCGCTGAAACCTGGAATGAGTGCGATAGTCGATATTGTGCTTGCGGAGCATAAAGGGGTACTGACATTACCGGTTGCGGCAATTATCCAAGGTGCGGAGGGGACGTACTATTGCTGGACGCAATCGACCGAAGGGGTTCGCAAGCGAGCGATACGGGTTGGTGATACGAATGACCAGTTCACCGTTGTGCTCGACGGAGTGAGTGAGGGTGACGACGTGATACTCAATCCACTTTCCTTCATCGAGGAGGCACAGGAGATTGCTTTGCAATTCGAGCAACAACGGACACAGACGCGTGGAGCGAAGGACGATTTGCAGTCCAAATCACCGAAAGCGGAGTGAATAACAGCAACACATCGCCCGCTCTGCATATTAGCTACCTGAGTACAAGAACTACCTGAGTACAAGAACGCCTCGCATGCTTGCTTCCTTCTTGCAGACCTTTCGGCTTGGGCTCAAAAGCCTGATGTTACAGAAAATGCGCTCGGCCTTGGCGGCCTTGGGGATTTTCATTGGAACAACGACGGTGATTTGGCTCGTGGCGATGGGAGAAGGGGTCAGTTACCAAGCACAGCAGCAGATTCTTGAGCTGGGTGCAAACAACATCATCATCCGCAGTATCGAGCCGAAAACGGCGACTTCTTCTGAACAGAATCGGGTGAAGAGTTACGGGCTATTACGTGCGGACTATCAGCGATTCCTTTCCAACATTCCCGGGATTACGCGATCGGTGCCGATGCGGGAGTTGCGCAGAGAGTTCGCATCGAAAGGGCGGGTTTTAAACGCCAACTTGGTCGGATGCTCACCGGAGTATCTTGAACTGAATCGATTGGAGATTGCTAGGGGGCGTTGGTTTAGCAGCTCCGATGGTCGCGAAAATGTGATCGTGCTTGCCGACGGGACAGCCAAGCGACTTTTTCCGCAAGAGAACCCAGTCGGGCAAAAGATACGAGTCGAAAGCGATGTGTATACGATTGTAGGTCAAACAAAACCTAGGAGTGCTTCGGCGGCTATCGGGGGTAGCCTGGAGGCTCGTGAGTATAGCTTTGACGCTTATATTCCTCTCGATACTTTTCGGCAACGTGTAGGGGATCAGATCATGACTCGCACGGGTGAGGGGTTCAACTTCAAGGGTGAGATTGTGGAGTTGACCCAAATCACGCTGACATTGGCTGATATAGCGATGGTAGACGAAACGGTAGCGATCCTCGAGCGGTTGCTCAAGAAGTATCACGATCAAGAGGATTATGCGATTGTGGTTCCGAAGGAACTGTTGCAACAGGCGGAGCGTACACGAGCGATGTTTAATGCGATGTTGGTGATCATTGCCGGCATATCGTTGCTTGTCGGTGGCATTGGCATCATGAACATCATGTTAGCGACGGTGACGGAGCGGACGAGAGAGATTGGGATTCGCCGCGCGTTAGGGGCGAAGCGATCGCATATCATTCAGCAGTTCTTGGTAGAGACGTTGGTGCTCACTGGCAGTGGCGGGTTACTTGGAGTGATTGTCGGATTGCTCTGTGGCCCGATCTTTCATGCGATTCGTTGGACGTTGCTTCAAATATCGCCTGATTTGTTGCCACCGACTATCTTAAATCTTGAGCCGCGAATAGCGCTTTGGTCGGTGCTATTGAGTGTAGGTATCTCTCTATTCGTTGGTTTGTTGTTTGGGCTGTATCCTGCGCGTCGAGCGGCCGGTATGAATCCCATCGAAGCCCTGCGTCACGAATAGACAGACAGGGGGTGTAGCCAGAAAAGCGGCGGGACGGGTCAGCTCAAGTTTCCTGGTCGACGAGGCATTTGGCGGGGGAATGGAAGGGGCTGGCGTTGGGGTAGTTCCAGACCGGATTCAAGAGTCCATTGTTCTCGTTCGTCGTCGGTAGCATAGTACATCAACCAGCATTCCATGTCGTCGTCATCGAGACAGTGCCAATGGAGGAAATTGCGTGTGCCGGATATTTTCTTTTGGTAGACGGGGAGGATGTCGCGGGCGAGCAAGCAATAGAGTTGCCGATCGCTCAGATGGTCGGTGAAATCGAGGGCGATTTTCTGGCTGTAGAGTTGATGAATGGTGCGCCACAGGAGCGAGGAGACTTCTTCATCACTCATGGAGTCGGGAGAAGGTAGCATCAGCTCTGGTTCGAACCATTTCGCGATCGGTAGAGAAGGAGCCCGTTCCCAGGCCAAGATCGATTCAAGGAATTCGTTTTCTTCTTCGATGCTCATAGCTTTCGCGGTTAGGACATCGACGGACTCATCCAAGAATGGTTCGAGTTCGTCTCGCAACTGCGCGTTCTTGAGCAAAAGTTCCACTTCGGCATCACGGGAAGCAGGTCGATTCGACATGGAGGTCATTGATTTCTATGGTTGTAGTCTGCAAGTTTGCTTTGGGCGGGAATATGGTATTCCTGAACCGCAGCGTCCCCAAGCGACAACTTGAACAATTCCCGGATTGTCAAAGAGAAAAAACCACTAACGCGCCGTAGAAACGTCAGAAACGTTATTCTTTGACATGCTGTAGTGACTGTAGGGATTATCGGGGTGAAGTCACTAGCGAAGACTTGGCGGGGATCGATCCGCAACAACGCTGCAGGAGCAAATAGATTCGTCGTGCGGATGAATGATAATAGGTGGTGCGGACC
>JBIJCS010000659.1:0-5246 GCA_044344575.1 Pirellula sp.
TTTTCCTTGCAAGTCGCACACGGACAGAGCTTCCGCAACTCCCAAGCCTCCCACATACTCTCCTTGCCGTCAGACCATTGAATCCGAATCCGAGATTCACCCTCTCGTACAATCCCCACAGGCATAACCATCCGCTCTACCTCCACAAAAACCTCTATTTCAGAACTTTTACCGACAGTCTAAAATTCAATCTAGCCGCCGTCAAAACATAGTCACCCCAAAACGCATACCGCTTTCAACGTCGAAATACAACCAGTTCACTACTGCTCCTATCCGGAAATACCCCGACTCGGCCCCCCCCTATGCTGCTACCCTTCCAACGCATCTTCATCGCCGGTCACCAAGGTATGGTCGGCACCGCCGTCCGCAAGCTCCTTGCTACACATTTCCCCCAAGTTCAAACCCTCCTGCGATCCAAACAAGAACTTAACCTCTGCTCCGGACCCGAAGTCGATGCATTCTTCCAAGAAACCAAACCCGATGCAGTTATTTTTGCAGCCGCAAAAGTAGGTGGCATCCTCGCCAATTCAACCTATCCCGTTGAATTCCTCTCGGAAAATATCCAAATGGCCACCAACGCCATCGGTGCAGCTGCTCGCGCTAACGTCCAACGCTTTCTTTACCTCGGCTCAACCTGTATCTACCCAAAACACGCTCCACAACCCATGGTGGAATCCGCCCTCCTCTCAAGCCCTCTCGAACCGACCAACGAAGCTTATGCACTGGCCAAAATCGTCGGCCTGAAACTATGCCAATACTACCGAAAAGAATACGGCCTGACTTACCATAGCGCCATGCCTACAAACCTCTACGGACCAGGCGATAACTACCACCCAGATCACAGCCACGTTATTCCCGGCCTGTTGCGCCGTTTCCATCAGGCAATGCTCGACCAAGCCCCCTCAGTGAGCCTTTGGGGATCCGGAACCCCTCGACGCGAATTCCTCTACGTCGACGATCTCGCCAAAGCACTCCTGCACCTGCTCTGCCTCGAATCACCACCCGATTGGGTCAATGTCGGTACCGGCCAAGATATCTCCATCCTCGAACTCGCACACCTGGTTGCAAATACCGTCGGATACTCAGGGCAAATCATCCTCGATCCCTCCAAACCCGATGGCACTCCCCTGAAACGCACCGACCCATCCCTCATCCACTCCACCGGCTGGAAAGCCGAAACACCTCTTGATATCGGACTGAGAAAAACCCTAGAAGATTTCCTGCAACGCAAAGACCAAGGAATCCTGCGTAGCAAATAAACTCCCGAATCGCTATCCTATACCACCTAAATTACCAAGACGCACATCCCTTGCATGGAAGGAACCTCATGGATAAGTCGGCTCTCATCACCGGAATCACCGGACAAGACGGATCTTACCTCGCCGAACTACTCCTCGAAAAAGGGTACACCGTCCACGGCTTGGTTCGCCGCAGCTCAAGCTTCTCTACCGGTCGTATCGATCACCTCTACCGCGATATCCACGACAACCCCCGACTACTTCTCCACTACGGAGATCTTACCGACGGCCAAGCCCTAACCAACCTCGTCCTGAATCTCCAACCCGACGAAATCTACAACCTCGGCGCACAAAGCCACGTTCGCGTCTCCTTCGACCAACCAGTCTACACCCTCATGACCGATGGAGTCGGTGCCCTCAACGTCCTCGAAGCCGCCAGAATCCTCAACAACTCCAAACCCGTGCGTGTCTACCAAGCAAGCTCCTCGGAGATGTACGGCGAAGTCCTCGAAACTCCACAAAAAGAAACGACTCCATTCAACCCCCAAAGCCCCTACGCTTGCGCGAAAGTCTACGCATTCTTCCAAACCATTAACTACCGCCGTAGCTACAAACTCTTCGCTTGCAACGGCATCCTATTCAATCACGAATCCCCCCGCCGCGGCGAAACCTTTGTCACCCGAAAAATCACTCGCGCTGCAACCCGAATCAAATTAGGTCTGCAAAAGAAACTATTCCTCGGAAACCTCGACGCGAAACGCGACTGGGGCTACGCAAAAGACTACGTAGAAGCCATGTGGCTCATGCTCCAACAAGATCAACCCGATGACTTCGTCATCGCCACAGGACATACTTACTCCATCCGCGAATTCCTCGACCTGGTCTTCTCCAAACTAGACCTCAACTGGAAAGACTACGTCGAAATCGATCCCCGTTACTTCCGCCCCGCCGAAGTCGAACTGCTTCTAGGCGACCCATCCAAAGCCAAAAAAGTTCTTCATTGGTCCCCCAAAACCTCACTAGCCTCTCTCGCAGAAATCATGGTGGAACACGATATGGAACTCGCAAAACGAGAACTTCATAACCAATCGTTCCAATCCTAAACCATGCGCGCACTGATCACCGGTATCACCGGCCAAGATGGCTCATACCTCACCGAACTTCTCCTCGCAAAAGGCTACGAAGTTCACGGTGTCGTACGCCGTACTAGCACCCTGCAACGACCACGCCTCGATCACCAAGTCCACGATCAGAGCATCTACGGTAAACGCCTCTTCCTCCACTACTCAGACTTGACCGATACCACCTCCCTGCGGCGAATCATCCACCGCGTTCAACCCTCCGAGTTCTACCACCTCGCAGGACAATCTCACGTCGGACTAAGCTTCGAAATCCCCGAAAGCACTTGCGAACTAACCGCAATGGGAACCTTGAAAATCCTAGAAATCCTGCGCGATGTCTCACCAACTCCCAAGTTCCTACACGCCTCAAGCCGCGAGATCTTCGGCACACCCACCACCTCCCCACAAAATGAACGCACTCCCGTTAACCCAAACTCCCCCTACGGTGCAGCAAAAGCCTTCGCAAATCAACTCGTCAAAATCTACCGAGACTCACACGGCCTGTTCTTCTGCAACGCGATATGCTTCAACCACGAAAGCCCCCGCCGCGCTGAGAACTTCGTAACCCGAAAAATATCCCTGGCAGCAGCCAAAATCAAACTCGGTCTACAAAACGAACTCGTACTCGGAAATATCGATGCCCAACGCGACTGGGGATACGCAGCCGAATTCGTAGACGCCATGTGGCGCATCCTCCAACAACCCACACCTAAAGACTACGTACTAGCCACCGGCACATCCCACAGCGTACGCGATTTCATCCACTTCGCTTTCCAACATGTCGGCCTTAATTGGCATGACTACTACCGACTCGACCCCCGATTTCAACGCCCCAGCGAACCGGAAAACCTACTCGGTGACGCAACTCTCGCCCAACGCGAACTGAACTGGAAACACCAAACCTCCCTCCAACAACTCGCCGCACTTATGGTCGATCACGACTTGAATCTTCTGAAGTCGAAAGATCATCCATGCCACTGACACTTATCCACCGAGCGAAATCCTCTAAACGCTCAACCCAAGGCTCTCGCAACCTACCCCTTAACTCCTCTAGTAAACGCTGAGCACTACCACGAGCTGCGACATCAATTCGCATCGCTTGCTCCACATGCCACCTACCCCTCTGCATCTCTCCTCGCGACCAATCGATCAATCCTAAACCCAAGTGAGCTAACGCAGGATCACCACCCTCGACCAACCACCCCTGCCCCTCCTCATGCAACCGCCCTAATACTTCATCCAACCCACGCTCTTGCACTAACCTCTGAATCCTATCACCAACATTGCGCATGACTAACTTCGCTGAAGCCCCCTGTGACCTCGCAAGCCGCATCATGACATAACTGATACTGCGATAATCCACCGGCTCCACAACCGCTTTTTCCAGCCGACGTAGGTAATGCCCTAAGACTAACTCGTAACCCGTTGAATCCCGACTCCACTGCAACCCCTCCAACATTACACCCTCAGCCCTGCCCCATTCCCCCAAACCCTCATACACAATCGCTAACTGCTCTCTCGCCACGCGATTTCTCGGCTCAGCAGATACCAACGCATTCAACCGTTGTCCACTCTCTCCCAATACCCTCCTAGCAGACTCCTCATCACCACGCCCACGATACATCTCAGCAATCTCTAACCCCACCCCCGGAGATTCCTGCCAAGCCTTTCGAAACTCGAGCTCCGCTCCAGCCGCATCTCCCTCCCATCCCGCTAACCGCCCCCGCAATAAGGCCAACTGCCCCTCCGCAACACCACCCGCACGCTCTACATGCCATCGCAATTTCGAAAGATTCGCTTGCCTCTCCTCCCCCTCCCCAAAACCTCCCTTGCGAATTCGTTGCGCATACTCCCCCGCACGCCAATAATGAGCCACCCCTAACCCCTTACCATCCTCCGGAGATAATAACTCCAATACCCGCATCCCTCGCTCAATACCACCCGATTGCAACTGAACTAATCCAAAAAGCAACTCCTTCTCCGGTGTCACAAACAGAGGATCATCAATCCACCGCTCCGCATAGCCAATCCCTCCAGAATCCTTGATGTCCCGCAAGCTTGCCGCGCCCGTCTGCGCGCTGCCAGCCAGCTGACCTCGTGTATAAGCACTCTGCACTCGAACTAAATATCGAGTCAAAACACGCTCGCGATACACCCCCCACACAACCAACAATCCCACGACCACTAAACCCAACAATACACTCGGCAAACTACACCAATAAGCCCGACGTGCCTCCCCTCGCAAAAACAAACCCGATACCGGATACGAGACCAAACGTACCCCCACCCAAAACAACCCCACAATCCCCCTGCGTATCCACCCCGACCATCCGATAGAACCTCCCTCGCCACCCCCATCAACGATCCCACTAAACCAACGAAAAATCCACTCCAAACCATCCGCAGTCCATTCTACGACCCGTAACGGTAACTCCTGTAACCAACGAAGAAACGAACGAATCATTCCACTCGACTCCCTACACGAACCGATTCCACCAACCCCTTGAACCATTCCATGTAGTCCTCCTGCCGCTCCTCACTGACAGGCCTCACTCCCCGCACCTCCAAAATCCATTGAACCTTCATCCCACCTTCACCCTGAGCTACCCATTGACTAACCACAAACCCCTCCTCCGCTATCGTCCGATCCATCGTCCAACGCGTCAACTCACCCTCTCGCTTCACCTCTGCAACCTTCCACCCATACCACTCCCACAACCATGTCGCTTCAGGTAACACTTGCCAAGGCCCCAACACCCGCACAACCACTTCCTCTTGCACCTGCAAACGCCCCTCGGCGCGGGGCGGGGGGGGGGCGGGGGGGGGGGGGGGCGGGGGGGGGGGGGGGGGGGGGGGGGGCGGGGGGGGGGGGGGGGGGGGGGGGGGC
>JBIJCS010000362.1:0-5233 GCA_044344575.1 Pirellula sp.
AGGTAGTGCGACTTGATCCGCTGCATGGGTTCTCGCACTAGGTAGATGAGCTTTGCGTGGGGAATGCATGTGGCGATGCGTTCGGGAACATTTGGAAGGGCGGGCCAATGCGAGTAGGCTGGGGAGGCTTCGCCGCAAATAGGTTTACTGCTTTGGAAGAGCTGTCGATACCAATCGGTACCTTTTTGCCATCGGCCGAGGGGTTCTGGTGCATCGATAAAGAACCGAGGTTCTTTTGGTTTTGCCATTTGGATTTGCGGGTGGAGGGAAAGATAGAAATCCAGGCTAGTTGTTCCTGCTTTTGCGGCGCCGATAATGATGAAGTCTGGTAGTTTTCCGGGCGATGTTTTCATCGGATCAGTAAGAAGAGCAAGCGGGAGTTCGTTTATGGTTTTCGGCTTTGGGATTTTTGCAGGCAGTATTTTTGAGCAGCATTTTTGACCAGTATTTTGTATTTGTTATAAATGCTGGGGTGCGGAATTGAGAAGTCGCATGAGGTCAGTTAGCAGAAATTAGGTCAGTGATGCGAACGGTTTATGGAATACTGTCGATCTTGGGTTTGATTGCGCCGATGGTCTGTTTTGGCATTCACTTCGGTGGTGGGGGTGAGAATGCTTGGGGGGAGTTTTTTGCTGCACCCTTTGCGACGTGGGTGATATCGGGTTTTAGTTGGGATTTGATGATCACTGCGACGGCGAGTGCGTTATGGATGGGTAGTGAAGCGAAGCGGCTGGGGATACGAGGTTTCGCTTGGCACTTTATTGCGATATTTATCGTTGGGATGTGTTTTGCGTTACCAACTTTTCTCTATCGGCGTGAGGGGTATTTGAGAGGACGGGTTATTGATTAGCTGTTGTTGAATAAGGTCTTATCTTCAAGGGTTTGGTTTTCTTTTTTTGGTACGACGGTTGTCACCGTCGTTTTTTTGGCTGTCAAGGATTTCGAGAATTTTCTCACGGTCGTTGATTTCACGTTCTCTGGCGATGCAAGCGAGGATCCAGGCTTGTTTTTTTCCGTAGCGGTTCCAGGCGAAGCTGATTTTGGTTCGTTTACCTTTTGGGTCGATCCACGAGGCACAGAATGCGTAGGATTCGGCATTCTTCCATCTAGCGTCGACATTTTTGACGAGGTGCACACCGACTTTTCCGGTGGTATTCCGGTTGGTTTTACGTCCTTTTGCTGTTTGGATATCGGGGGCTTGTTTGACCCAATTTTGGTAGCAAGCTTTTGCGGCGAGGAGGGCTTTGTTTTTTCCGCCGTACGTTCGATCGTTGAAAAATTTTTGTTGCCGTTTTCCTTGGCGTGTTAGACGGACCGTCCAGCCTCGCGTGCTACTTCCTTCGTAGTCAATGCGAGTGATACCTTTGTGTTTTGGTTCGGCCATGTTGAGAAGTTTGTGTCGTCTATCGGAGAAAATGGGGCGTGTAGAACGAGGTGTTGAGAGGAGAGGACAAGGATAATCGTTGTCAATTGTTCGGTCTACGGTTGAATTTCCTCAACGTTGCATAGAAAGAAAAAACCCCCATTCTGGGTTTTATTTTGATGGGATTTGTAATTCAGTGGATTTGTCTGGAGATTACTGTAACGGGGTTGATTTCTTTTGGAGAGAATCTCGGATTGCGGCGACGATTCCAGCTGCTTTTGTCCAGGTTTCTTCTTCTTCGAGAGCGGGGTTAGAGTCAGCGACGATACCGCCGCCGACTTGGAATTGCCACCATCCCATGGCGCAGGTGATGGTGCGGATGGCGATATTCCAATCCATGGAGTTGTTTGGGGTTACGTAACCGAGTGCCCCGCAGTATGGTCCGCGGATGGTAGGTTCGAGTTCAGCGATTATTTCCATAGCGCGTACTTTGGGTGCACCTGTGATGCTACCACCTGGAAAGACGGCGGCGATGACATCGCTGAAGCTCGTGTTTGTTTTGAGGGTACCGCGGATGGAGCTAACGAGGTGCAGGAGAAATGGAAATGTTTCGACTTCGCAAAGTCGGTCAACGCTCAGTGAGTCAACTTCGCAGATTCTGGATAGGTCGTTGCGTAGGAGGTCGACGATCATGATATTTTCTGAGCGATCTTTTTCGGACTGCATGAGTTCGTCGGAGAGTTCTTGATCGTGTGTGAGGTTTCCGGTTCTGCGTCGGGTACCTTTGATTGGTCGAGTTTCGATATGGCGGTTGCGAACGCTGAGGAAACGTTCGGGTGAAGCGCTGACGATTTGTGCTTCGCCGAGGTCGAAGTATCCTGCGAAGGGTGCGGCATTGACTTGTCGCAATCGGAGTGCGAGATCTGTTGCGTCACATTGAGCTGGGCAGAGTAGTCTCTGCGATAGGTTGACTTGGAATACATCACCTGCTCGTATGTATTCTTTGGCGGTTTGCACGGCGGCTCGATAGGATTGGCTGTCGAAGTTGCCGAGCCATCCACCACCGAGTCTTGTTTCGAATTGTGGTGCTTTTAGGCCGTGGGCCATCGCTTGGATGTTGCTTTTGAGGGTGTGGGGTTTTGTCAGGAACGTACTGTGAGATTTATCGAGGAGGAAGTCTAAGAATTGTTGGAGGCGTCGTTCGGCTTGTTGTTGTCGTTGGTGTTCGTCGGGGGTTGGATCATGGAGACCTGCGTATCCTTGGGAGTAGATCCAGCCTTGTAAAGCGGATTTGTTGGATGCGTGATGCCATGCGAAGACGACGTCATAGATTCCTAGGGAGCAGAGTGGGGTGCCGAGTTCGTCGAATGTTGCGGCGGGAACTTTTTCGAAGCATCTTCCGAACTCGTAGGCCAGGATTCCTGCGACGCCCCCTTGGAATGGTGGTTCGTTTGGGGGTGGGTTAGGTGTGGGGACTTGTTGGGGGTGATTGCAGCGGTATTTCGAGAGCCATTGGTCGATTGGTCCGAGTGGATCGGCTTGGGGTTCTCGAATGATGAATTGTTCGATTGGATCTGCTGCGAGGAATGAGAATTCGCTGCGTGGGTCACCTTGCAGAGCGCTATCGAGCCAGATGCAGCCTTTGAGCGTGCGCAATTTAGAAAAGACAACCTCCGGGGTTAGGCCCGGAGGTAGGTTTCGTCGGATTGGTTGGAACACCGTATTTTGTGTATGGAGTGCGAGCGGGAGTTAATGCTTGTCCGTGGTTTTTAGTGGTGGTGATGATCGTCTTTAAGGAGTAGAGATTCCTTTTTGCCGTCGATGGTAACGTAGAGTCGGGCTTGGACTCCTTTTTCATCATCGCCGCTAGCGCCGACGAGGGTGAGCATTTCTTGGTCTTTGGCTTGGAAAACGGAGCCAGCGATTTTAGCGGAGTCCAGCGGGGCGAGGGTGTATTTCTTTTCTGCTCCATCGGAGGTGACGACGACTTCTACGGTTTCGATTTTCGCACCTGCGCTGACGAGGTCTTCGAAGTAGACGGTCAGTAGGTGGTTATCATCGTCGTGTGCCCATTCGAAGTGGGTGGTTGGGTTGGTATCGAAGTGAGCGATATGTCCGCCGTTGGGACCATGTTCTGGATGGTTGTGTCCTGCGTGCGAATCGTCTTTCGCTTTATCCCCATGATCATGGTCGTGATCATGGTCGTGATCATGATCGTGGTCGTGTTTTGCAGCAGAGTTGTTGCTGGCGGTTTTGGTGTTCTCGCAGCCGAGGACGAGGGGAAAGCAGGTAAGGAGAGAGATGGTAAGGAGGGATAATTTTTTCATTGTGGGTACTTGTGGATGAAATTGAGGGATGAAGAGTTAGGGGAATTGGAAACGATTCGGAGTTGTTACGCAAGTTCGGGTCAAGAGGTTCAGGGAGATGGTCGTTGGTTACGAAGGCAATTAGGGTCGATTTCGGAGGGGTGGCCGACGAGTTCGGTGGGGTGTGTAAAGAGGTATTTCCAGACGGATTCGTGGGTGTAAGAGCCATCGGGGTTTTGGATAGCGGCTTTGCCGGGGGTGACGCAGCTATGTGCTCGTTTTTCGTCTTGTTTGACATCGGCGTTGGTGACAAGTCTTCGGGAGTTCTGGAATGGTGGAGTGGACGTATCTACGTTGACGATGGGTCCGAAGGCTTGTAGGCCGAGTAGTTCCCAGCTACGGCAGTAGTGGTCAGCGGTCCAACCGGTATCGAGGGTGTGAGAGAAGCCGAAGAAGCGTTCGCGTGGGGTAGCCGAGTCGAGGGACTGCCAGGATTCGTATTGATCGCGGGGGCCGCAGAACATGACAACGCGATCGACGCGTTGGTGCAGGGCGAAGCGTGCGGAGGTGGTTGCACCGTGGGAAGCGCCGGAGATGATGACTTGTTCCCAACGGATTTGGGAGTCGAGGTCGAGAAATTGTTGCCAGTTGCTTTCGGGGTCCTGTTTGGACAGGTGCAATAAGAATTGTCGAGCTCGTTCTTGCATGCCGTCGGGGAGTTCGATATGGACCAGTGGGCTATGGTCTTGGCCGGTAGCGGCTTCTAGTCGAATACGTCCGAGGGCGAATGGGTCTGTGGGTGGAGGTTCTTTTCCGAATCGGTTGAACCAACCGTTCGCGTAATGGACACGTAGGACGTGGAAGCCTTGGTCGGCCAAAAAGTGGAAGAGTTCTGGGCTATGGCCCATCATCCAGATAACGAGTCGATTTTGTTTAGGAATGTCGGGGTGTACGCAAGCGTGCCCGAGGTCGGATGGTTTACCGTCTTTTTCGAGTAGGAAGTCGATTTCGGGGTAGGCTTTTGCGCGAGGATCGATTTGGCTTGCGCGTGCGGAGGACTCGCGCCAGGGCTTTGTTGTTGAGGTGGACTGAGCGAATGTAAGGCAAGTGAGAGTGAGGAAGGTGTGAGTAAAGAGGGTGGTGATCCGTAGGGGATTGAGCATTGGAGTTTGCGAGCGTCGGAGGTCTTGGATGGAAAACTGCGGGGACATTCGTCCCCATAGTTTAACTATTTCTTTGGTTGGCTGCTGGTTGTGTTTTTTTAAGGATTAGAAGGGTAGGTGAGGAGTGGAGTTTGGTTCCTCGAGACCGTCTTCGTCGTCATCACAGAAGTCATCAGCTAAGTCATCAGCTAAGTCATCACCGAAGTCATCACCGAAGTCATCAGCTAGGTCATCACCGAAGTCATCACCGAAGTCATCGGTGGAATCCTCTTTGGCAACCTCACTGGTATTCTCTCTGGTATTCTCTCTGGCATCCTCGTGGAGGAGTTCATCGAGATCTTCATCGAGATCAAGGCGATTGAGGATGAAAGGAATGAGCTCATCGTCGAGGTCGTTGCAAT
>JBIJCS010000363.1:0-5209 GCA_044344575.1 Pirellula sp.
ATGCCAAGACAACGTCGTGAAGAGACTGCCCAACGCTGGGCGAGTCGCATCGTCCGCAACGCAAAATCCTCCCCCAGGATCTGATCCCATAGGGCATGCATGTTCTGACGCTGCTTCGTGGGGATACTGTTCGCCCCCCGGTCTCCATCCTTCTTCTCGAAGACCCCTTCCATGTAGAGACTCCCGGCATGGCAGGGCTGATGGGCATCGGCTACTAGATGGCCAATCCAACACAGAGCAATTGCCCGATCCGCGGCGGACTGCGATTTATCGGAGAGCACCTTGCGACAAAGTCCAATCGCTTGCGAGATGTGTAGCTCCTGAGTCTTAAGCGTTGCACCTGACGGCAGAGCCCCAGGGCGATCCGGAACGGCCAACTTGGACTTTTCCCCAAGGATCAAGGATGCCCCGAGTTCATAGTGCCAGGTCGACCGATGATAAAGCGGGTGCTTGCGAGCAACATCGGGCCAGTAACCAGAGCGCCCGACAAGCTAGCGGATCCTCTCCTCTTCGTTGGGAAGGTTTTCTGGGGGAACAAAGTCCTCGGCAAACCGGGGATGCTCTTTGAGCACCGCGAGCAGCTCGGCACGCTCGTTTTCAGTAAGCAGGCTAAAGGCAACTGCGGCAATCAGGTGGTGCCCGCCTTCCAAGCTAAGCAGAGATGGCTTGGCAAAATGAAGAGGGGGATTAGAAGCAGGGCGATTAGGCGGTTGAGTGGTTTCATAGGGGGAAATTGTAGCAGAGTGGGGGGGTGGATGGTCGAGCTGCACACCTCTGAGAAACCGGTCGTTGCTTACAGCGTGTTCAGGATACGGAACGTAGGCCTGAGGGTTCCAATACTTGGAAGTGCAGACAACTTCTATCCTTAATTAGTGCTGATTCCGTTTTCGGGTTGTACGAATCCTGAGAGATTTCCTTATCGCAACAACATTCACGTTTGCGAGTTTTGTATATTCGAGCGAATGGATGTTGTGATTCGGCCAGGAAGGTATTTCTGTTTCTTGCTGAAAGGTTCCATGATGGCACGCCTGCTTTCTCGCGCGACTATCACGTTGATGTATCGTCTTTTGAGTGTTGGAGTCGCATTACTTGCGAGCACTGCTTATGTCTCACAAAGCCAAGCTGGCATTGTGACTTTTGGGACTGGTGCAAATCAGTTCCAAATGGAGTTTGTCACCATTGGCAATCCTGGCAATGCAGCCGATACCACGGGTGCACCGAATCCTGCAGGTGCCGTGGGATACGAGTACGGACTTGGCAAGTTCGAGGTCAGCGAGGAAATGATCGAGAAGTTCAACGCTTCGCAATCGCTTCAGATCACCAAGGACACGCGTGGCACAGCGAAGCCCGCGACAAGCGTTTCTTGGAACGAAGCGGCGCGGTTCGTCAACTGGCTCAATACGAGCACTGGGAATCAAGCCGCCTATAAATTCACCACCAGCGGCGTCAACGACAATATCGATTTGTGGACGTCTGGAGATGCCGGGTACGATGTGAATAACAAGTACCGCAACAGTTTGGCGAAGTACGTGTTACCCAGCTACAACGAGTGGTACAAGGCGGCTTATTACAACCCAACTAACAGCACCTACTACGACTACGCCAACGGTAGCAACACGGCTCCGTCGGCGGTCGCAAGTGGCAATTTGAACGATACGGCAGTTTACAGGCAGTCGTTCGGCCAAGGCCCAGCGGATGTCAACCTAGCAGGGGGCTTAAGTCCTTATGGGGTGATGGGCCTAGGTGGCAACGTTTATGAATGGGAAGAGAGTTCTGGAGACCTGGCTAATAGTAGTGGTTCTTCTTCTCGGGGGTACCGCGGCGGCTTCTGGGACAGCTTCTTCTCCAGCAACCTGTCGTCGTCGTCTCGCTTCGTCAACGTCCCTAGCGGCGAGGTCAACGTCATAGGTTTTCGTGTCGCAAGTCTGTCTTCATCCGCCCCACCACCTCCGCCTCCACCTCCGCCTCCTGCCGTTCCCGAGCCAAGCACTCTAGTCATCGGAACGCTGTTTGGCTTGGGAGGCTTGTTGGCCAAGAGGCGGATGAAGCGATAACCCAAACAACCGTTTTTTCGATTCTTAACACAAGGGTGGCGGGCATTGCTCATCACCCTTGTGCATTTTACGACTAAATACTTCTTGAGTTCCCCGCGGCCTTCACAGCATCTTCAATGCTTCTGAAACCAGGCGTGGAGGCTCCGATACCTAGAAGTGAATGTCGCCTCTATTTTTCTTGCTGATTCGGTTTTTTGCGTCGTGCGAATTTTTAGAGATTTCCTTATTGCAACAACATTCACGTTTACGCGTTTTGTATATTCGAGCAAACGGATGTTGTGATTCGGCCAGGAAGGCATCTCTGTTTCTTGCTGAAAGGTTCTATGATGGCACGCCTGCTCTCTCGCGCGACTATCACGTCGATGTATCGTCTTTTGAGCGTTGGAGTCGTATTGTTTGCGACCTCTGCTTATGTCTCACAAACTCATGCTGGCTTTGTCAATTTCGGTACAGGTGCTAATCAGTTCACTATGGAGTTTGTCACGATTGGCAACCCAGGCAATGCGCCAGATATTGCGGGGTCTCCCAACCCTGCCGGTGCCGTAGCTTATGAGTACTCCATGGGAAAATTCGAAGTCAGCGAGACTATGATCAACAAGTTCAATGCTTCGCAATCACTCCAAATCACCATGGATACACGTGGCCTGGATAGTCCAGCGACAAACGTCTCTTGGAACGAAGCGGCACGGTTCGTCAACTGGCTCAATACGAGCACCGGGCATGCGGCGGCTTACAAATTCACCACCAGCGACGTCAATGATAACATCGAGTTGTGGACGCTTGGAGATGCCGGTTACGACCCATCAAATCCATACCGCAACAGTTTAGCGAAGTACGTTTTGCCAACTTACAACGAGTGGTACAAAGCGGCATATTATAATCCCGTTGACAACAACTATTACGATTTCCCGAACGGTAGTAATACGGCTCCCGCGCCCATTTTCGCTGGTAATTCAGACAATACCGCCGTGTATAGTTTTTCATTTTCCCAAGGCCCCGCGGGTGTGTTCCACACAGGTGGCGTTAGCCCCTACGGAGCTCAAGGCCTGGGAGGAAATGTTTTTGAATGGGACGAAAGCTCTTCCGATCTCACAAATAACCTTGCATCCGATTTCAGAGGGCTTCGAGGTGGAAGCTGGTGGTCGGACTCTGGCCGGTTGTCACGGCTGTTTCGAAGTACCGCTGCTCCGACCTATAGTCAATTAGACATTGGTTTTCGCGTCGCAATGTTGCCCGACGCCCCGGTTCCCGAACCTAGCACTTTAGTGATCGGGACTTTATTTGGCCTGGGTGGCTTGCTCGCCAAAAGGCGGTCCATGTCTGCACGGTCTTTTTGAAATAGATGTTCGTCGACAAGTCTACATTGATTGCAAGGCTCGGCGAGACAGGTGAGTAGCACAGCAAGTGCACTCCAGTGAGTCGCTCAATCACATGCAACGTGGCAATGCACTCACCAGACAACTTGCGATTCTGCAAAACTGTACGGTCGGATAAACTACACTCATCAAACCGACTGGTATGGACACCTTTCAATAATCCTTCAACCCAACTTCCTCCCAGTACGAAACCACTTCACCATGCTCCAAGGGATTTCGATCAATTGGTTACCCTTGGACTGGTTGTTCGCCGTCGCTTGGATCGCGCTCTGCTGCGCTAACATCGCTAGCTGGACCTCCAATCTACTCTCGCTACCGGGAAACTGGCTGATCCTCCTTTTCTCCGGGCTCTTCGCGTTCTTCTACCCCGAACCACTTTTTATTGAACCTTCCACTACCCTGACGAACCCGCAAGGAATCGGCGTTGCAGGTATCGCTATCCTCGTGGCACTGGCCCTCGTAGGCGAACTCGTCGAATTTGTAGCCTCTGCCGCAATGGCTGGAAAACGTGGTGCCAGCCGACGCGCGATGGCGTTGGCGGTTCTTGGAACCATGATCGGTAGCATCCTCGGTGCTCTCTTCGCCGCTCCTATCCCTCTTCTCGGACCCATCTTCGGTGCACTCGCAGGTGGAGCTGCCGGGGCTTTCCTCGGTGCTATCCTCGGTGAACTCTGGAAAGGGAAATCACTCGACGAAGGCATTCACGTCGGAAAAGGTGCTCTGCTAGGTCGCCTCCTAGGGACCACCGGCAAACTCTGCGTTGGCGCCGTCATGATCGTCGTCGCCGCTGTCGATGCGCTCTACTAAACCATCAAGTTCTTACGACGCCGCGACACCCAAGCCGGCTTCGTGGGGAAGACGTGTTCGTTGCAAAGGGTAAAATACTGCGTATGAATATCCGAAAGCTCGTTCAATTGTTTTGTTGCGGATCTCTTTCTCTTGCGAGCTTCGCACTGGGCTTTGCCCAAGCGCAAACCGCAAACACTTCACCCTTGCGATGGACCCAAGCCCCCTCGCACCCGAATCCAGTGGGACTTGCTAGCCCCTTTGCCGGAAACATCCGCAAGCAATTAGTAGTCGCCGGAGGAGCGAACTTTCCCGATCAAAAACCCTGGATCGGAGGGTCCAAGGTCTGGCACGATGAGATTGCAGTACTCGATTTAGCCGCATCGAACTCGATCCTCTCGGACTCAAACAACGTACCGAATTGGAAAATTGTCGCAGCCCTGCCTAGACCGCTCGCATACGGTGTGAGCGCAAGCTTTGCAGATGGCGTGATCTGCGTAGGCGGCAGCGATTCTGAACGCCATTACGCGGAGTGTTTTTTTCTGACCGAACTCGATTCGCAATGGGTATGCCTCCCTCTGCCACCTCTTCCTCGCCCCCTCGCAAACGCCTGCGGAACCATTGTCAAAGACTCACTCGTTGTCTTCGGAGGACTTGAACATCCCAATGGGACCACATGCTCCAACGCTGGATGGAAACTCAAGCTGGAACCATCGAAATTCGCAGATTTGAAATATTCGAGTGAAGTTGCAACGCAAACTATCTATCCTTTGAATTGGGAACCACTACCAAGCTTCCCGAGCAACGGAAGAATGTTATCGACGGCTGCATGTTACGAAGATCGATTCTGGGTGATCGGAGGAGTCGAATTGGTAGATGGTGATAACGGCAAACCAAAACGTAAGTACTTGAATGAATGCTGGAGTGTGAGAATAGAGGAACTTGAACAAGAAACAGAGCAAGCAACTTGGGTCAGGGAGTTGGATTTGCCAG
>JBIJCS010000364.1:0-5189 GCA_044344575.1 Pirellula sp.
TACCCCCAACTCTTCGACCTTCAAGTAGTTTTGATTGAAAATGAAGTTCGCTTTGAATCGCCAGTCAAACGGTCGAAAAACACTGTCACCCTTGAATAGATCGATCGATGCTGAATTGTATTGAGTAAAAAAGAATTGATTCGGATTCCCGAAGAATTCGATCTCGCCAGGAACAACCGTCGACTCGAACGGCGTCGTCGGCAACGGTGTCTGACGATACTCCACCAAGTTCTGAGTCCTCAGCCCAAGACGCAAAAAGAGGTCTTGCCCAGCGATCGGATAGTCACCCTTGAATACGTTCTGGTTGTACGGGTCCCACCAAGCCCCCTGCACAAAGGGATAATCATCGATCGGTGGATGCCCCTTTCCATATCGATCCCAATCGGGTGTACCTATTCTCCAACGGTCCTCAATAGGTACAAAGTGCTCCGTGTTTTGAGCTTCGGTAGGAAAAACGCTCGTTCCGCCCGTATAGCCCGCAGGCGCATCGAACATCGATCGAAACAACGGTCTGCCCGCTGGCATGTACACCTCCGAATCGCGTAGCGAGGACTCGGATAACCCCAGCGGTCGAAGACTCTTCGGCTCGCGTACCGATACGTCGACTCCACCAGAATCAATTGCACCGGATTCCATCGCGCCTGATTCCATCGCGCCGGCGAAAAGGGACGCAGCGGGTACTACCTCGCTGTTCTCAGGCCCCAAAGCCTCAGAACCTGACACATGCTCGCGCTCCGAACCTCCGAGCTTCATAGAGACTTGCCCAACTCCATCGCGAGCACTCGAACTGGCGAACAGTAACGCCAGACCGAAGATCATGCTTCGCCGATACTTGAGCACTTTTCACCACATTCACATGAAAATCAAAAGAAGCTGACAAAGAGTCCGGAACTAGCGAATATATCGGCTATCGAAGGATTACCCGAAAAACCAATATTGCCGAATTCGTCCACTTCTTCAACAAATCCCAGTCCGTCGTCAACTTTCGATCGAAATCTCCCCCGCAACCGAGATTCCCCAAGTTCCCCATATCCTCCCATCCGAAAGCTATCCGATGCAGTGTGATCGCGGCTTTTTCCTCACTCTCCTTTAGTATCACCGCATCGCCCACCATTCGCTCCTGGCATTAAAGGTAACCAACCATGATCAAGCGAGGAATTCGCCCACTCAAATCCAGATCAGCGGCAACCCAACGAAAACTCACTTTCGAAACTCTACAGCCTCGCCTGACCTTCTCCGCTTCTCCCTGGCACAACATCGCCCTCCCCGAAGACGTCAACAACGACACTTTGGTCTCCCCGCTAGATGCTCTAGCTGTAATCAATCGTTTGCACTCCCCCTCAACGACTCCCAATCCCTCTCCCATGGGAGAAGGAGAAGTTACCGAATTTCCAGATGTCGATAATGACGGTACGGTCAGCCCGCTAGATGTTCTCGGTATCGTCGACTTGATCAATGCAAACACTCCTCCACCACCTATCCCATTGGTATCCGGAGAAGACGACTCATTTCTACCACCCGATGCAGTTCTTTCGACGGGCGAAGTCACCAAACTTCTACAACGAGCTTCGATGGCCACCCCTAGCAATGATGCAATCATCGCGATCGTCGATCGCGCTGGACAGATCTTGGGAGTTCGAGCTGAACAAGATGTATTAAATAACTTCGCCGGTCGCACTGAGGAATTGGTCTTTGCCATCGATGGAGCCGTCGCCAAAGCTCGAACCGCCGCATTCTTTTCCAACAATCAAGCCCCGTTAACGTCGCGGACGGTTCGGTTCATCAGTCAGTCAACCATGACACAGCGAGAAGTCGAATCCAATCCAAATCTCATGGATAAAGATTCTCCTTGGCGTGGTCCTGGCTTTGTCGCTCCTATCGGTGTCGGTGGGCATTTCCCACCTTCCATCGCAAATACTCCCTTGGTCGATTTGTTCGCGATCGAACATCAAAGTCGCGACAGCTCGACTCATCCTGGTTTCGATGGCATCAAAGGCTTCGGAGGTGACGACATTTCCCTGAGTCGTCGCTTCAACGTGAACCCAGCTTTTGTAAGTACCGCTGCCATCGACTATATGAAGCTGTTTCCAGAATCCTACGGCACACAATCCGGCGTCCTTTCGCGAGCTCAAAGCCGTGGAATCGCAACATTACCAGGAGGTATTCCTCTTTACCGTCAAATCAAAAACGCGGCAGGCGAAGTGATGCGTGTCGAACTCATCGGCGGTGTGGGTGTCTTCTTTCCTGGCCCAAATGGATATGCTTCTTACGAACAAGGCTTCGAACACAGCGACATACGCGCCGCAAACATGCTTCCTCCTCAAACCGAAGTCCAACGACTCAATGCAAGTCGCGTATTAGAAGCAGAATTCATTGCCTTCTTCACAGCAGGAGGCACTACCTTCGGGCCCAATGCCACTCCTGTCGATGCCCTCATCCCTCCCTCCATGCTCGCATCTCTACCCGATGTTCCTTCGATCCGAGGCATCAGCGGACGTATCGACTTGGTTGGTATCACGCTGGAAATCTTCGGCCCCCACCCAACACGTGAAAATCCAGTGACCGGACAACAACGGCTACTCCAAGTCGGACGCAGTCTCAGCACGGCAACAGGGAGTAACTCCGGAGCGGATCAACCAGTTGTCCCAGGACCTACCCCCGGATCGTTGAGCAAAGCAGGCCAAGCCGTACCGGAAGGCTGGTTAGTGCGTCCACACGATTCGTCCGTAGACAATCTTAAAGCCGCTGACGTCGAAAAGGTGATTCAAGATGGAATAGCCCAAGCTGCGATCACTCGTGCTGCGATCCGATTAGACTCCTCCTTTCGTCCCGGTGCACGTACACGCATGGTATTTGCTGTGAGCGACTCCTCAGGAGAAGTACTTGGGCTCTATCGTATGCCCGATGCAACCGTTTTCTCCATCGATGTGGCGGTCGCAAAAAGCAGAAACACGGGATACTATGCGAGCGATCGCTTGCAAGTCGTGGATGAAGTCGACGCGAACAACGACAACAATCCTGACGTTCCGAGAAATACAGCCTTCACCAATCGAACGTTTCGATTCCTCGCCGCCCCACGATTTCCTACCGGTGCAGAAAACACATCACCCGGTGACTTCAGTATCTTAAATATGCCCGGGATCAATCCAAAAACGGCGGAAAATAGCTTTCCAAATTCACCTCGACCCGCATCGATCTACGCCGATCCAGCGACCGCAAGCGTCGTTTCTTTCGATGCATTCAACGCCTCACGCAACTTCCGCGATCCCGCCAACATCCAGAACCAAAACGGTATCGTATTTTTCCCCGGTAGCTCACCTCTGTTCAAAACCGCTTCCGTCCTCGTCGGTGGCTTCGGCGTCTCCGGAGACGGGGTGGATCAAGACGATGTAGTCACCAGCATTGGGGAACTCTCACTGACAGCCCCCAACAGCCTGCGGGCCGACCAATACTTTGTTGCAGGGGTGCGATTACCCTATCAAAAATTTAACCGCAACCCACTCGGTTAAACCGCACCTTTTCTGAATCCGTCTCATTCGTCCCAACCAACCATGGCATCAATCGCTACAAAGTGAGAAAAGCATACGAATTCAACGTTGCAGGGGCACACGAATTCGTCGTTAGGATGAACTCAAACTCGTACCGCGTACCTCTCAGCTCTTGCGATTCCCAGCTCAAAAAGCACTCCTGGAACCAATCGAACTCTCGGCTTGATGGTAGTTCCCTAGTGATTTCTGGTTGTAACGGTTTTATCGATCGTAGCTTGCATGCCGTTCGGATTGCATCAGCTCTGCTGGAGATGCCGATTTCAACTACAGATGAGGCACCATCGAAATGGTTAGGCACGATCGACATCGTAGGAGCCGCGAGACATGCATCGTTTTACTCAAATCGCCCAACCACCGTTGATCTCCTGCGCTTCGCCCCAGTCTAGGACAACCCGCTTTGCTCTGAGAAACCTTCGTCCCCGCCATGCTCTCCTGAGCCTGTGCGAGATCGTTTGCCTCGCTTCATTAGGAATTCCCAAAGCTGGTGCACAGGCTGTGACAGAGGATCCGAACGGTAAAGTCCATGTATCCTTTCGCGATACGGAAACGCCTCCGTCGGCCAGCCTTCCTAGCGTCTTTTTAGATTCCGGGAACCGACCAACGCAAGACGCGCCAAAACGCCGGACACAACTTGGAGCTAGAGATGATTCGTTAGCTGACAGCTATCATGTTGAAGGGCGCGGTGTAGAAACACCAACTGGCAATCCAACAGGGCGTTACAGCCAAGCTCCCATGCAACGTGCCGGCCTGCCTTGGATTCCAAACCCATTCGCTGCCGCTGGCAATAGCCCCCACCATAGCGTTGGAATGGTCGGTGGCTCTACTCCTTTTCGCTCTCCACTCGCCGGTCCATTACAAGGAGAAAGCCGTACACGCAGCGAAGGAGTTTTCGGCAAAGACTACTCAGGTTGGATGTTCAAGCGAAAGACGTGGCTCTACTGGACTCACGGGAGTCGTGAACAGGGAGGCATAGGTCGCTATGAGACGGACGGCCCTAGAATCCTTCCCGAAAAGTAAATCTTCGCTCGACCATTTCTGTATCCATACTCCACTCGATCGAGTGCAGCAATCGCTCATTCTTGTTCGTCACCTGTGGGCAAACCATCGGCATTGGGGATTTCAACGGTCGAAGTCGGTAGTGCAACCCTCGGTGCAGAAGCCTCAACGCGAAGCACTTCTCCTTCGAACAAATCCATAAACCGCTTCACCAGTGGTTTTGCCATCGCCTCTCGGATTCTCTGCGCTTGCGGAACGCTTGGACCTGCAGAAGCCGTAGCGGACGGCTCACCTGGTAATGGAGCACCTGGAACATTGGGCATCGGGACATCGGTAAGCACAAAATCGAGCTGAATCTCGGAACCGGTTTGTGCTTGTAACGCCCCTCGCAATCGCTGCATCGTATCGGGCTTGCGCAGTTGCTGCATCGCCATCGCAGCCTCTTTCGCTAACCGCACTTGCCAAGCCCCCGGGACGCGCTCATGCACTTCTAAAGCTAGCGCGCCGAGCTGCCGCATCAAACCACCGAGCTGCAAGGCCGCCTGCGCCAACATGTCCTTTGGACTCCCAGCCGCAGTCTCTCTCCCAGCTACATCCTGTCCGGCTACCTCTTGCCCAGTTCCAGGATTCGCTTGTGCTACTTCT
>JBIJCS010000036.1:0-15892 GCA_044344575.1 Pirellula sp.
GAATCAATCTGATTCTTGCTGACGCTGCTGCAAATTCAAAAAACTATTCGATGCATACGGAGCTTCCTCACCCCGAAGCTCCGCCAATGCATTGCCCGCTGCCCGCTGTTCGGCCTCTTTCTTGTTGCGTCCCCAAGCCGACGTAAAACGGCGACCCGAAATCTCTGCCGCCACTTCGAAATACTTGCTATGGTCCGGGCCACTCTCGCCTACCAACCGATACACCGGCGTCCCCTTCAAACTCCCCTGTGCCAACTGCTGCAACATCGATTTGTAATTCCCGCCGCTGTGCCCCTCGGCCGCTAATCGAATCTCTGTCTCTAAGTGATGCAGAATAAACGGCCTCACTCGATCCAAACCACCATCGAGAAAGACTGCCGCAACCACCGCTTCAAATACGTCACTCAATAACGAACGTGGCATCCCATGCCGCATCATCCCACGCCCTACCACCAAACACTCTTCCAATCCCAACGCCTTGGAAACCTTCGCACATATTCGACGCGATACAACAATCGATTTGATCTTGGTCAAATCCCCCTCGAGATACTCCGGATAAGTCCGGAATACATGCTCACAAACCACCATCCCTAAAATCGCATCCCCCAAAAACTCCATCCGTTCATTCGAGTGCGTTCGACTGCTCGCCACACTCGCATGCGTAAGAGCCGATGCAACCAAACTCGGATCGGTAAAGCGATAACCGATCCGCTCCTGGCAGAGTTCGATCTTCTCTTGCATGCTCAATCCTTGATCTTGATTGAGCTCTTCCTCGGGTTTGTCCGGAGATACCATTGCTCGTTTCGGGGTTAGAAGAAGGGTAGAGTCTAACGCTCAAACGCCCCAAAGTGAAGATGCGAGAAATCCTCTCTACACGAATTCGCAAACAGGACCTGAAACTTTTTACCTCACTTTTCCCCAAACTTCTCCCGCACCCTCTGTTTCTTCCGCAACTCCAAAACACTCACCTCCGGTAAACAACCCAAACGCAACGGATGCACCCCAGAAATCCCTCGACTCACATGCATGATCATCGGGTGAAAATAAAACACGCCAGACGCAAAACGACTCCCGTAATGACTCGGTGCAATAATCGGCCCAACCCACGGAAACCGCACCTGACCACCATGTGTATGCCCACACATTAACAAACTTGCTCCTACCCGCTGCCCCCATTGCCATTGGTCCGGCGAATGCGAGACAGCAATCCTCAAGCCAGAAGATGCTCCAACCACACCCCCCATGCCCCCAATTCCCTGACCACCAACCACTTCGCTCTTTTCCTCAAAACCGCGCCTAAACCAAGGCATTTCATTACCAAAAACAAAGACAGTCCCTCGTGCAAGCGATAGCCTCCGATCCTGCACCCCGACATCTTGCCACCCCAACCGCACCATCGTCGCTCGAATCTCCTCGGCCATCCCGCAAGCCCGATCGTGGTTGCCCAAAACAAATACCTTGCTCAACTCCTCTGGCACCCCAGAGAAAATCTCCTCCAGCGTCCCTAAACACTCGGGCTTATCCAGCAAGTCCCCTGAAAGACACAACAACTCAATCTGCTGACCGATCAACCACTGCACGGCGCGGCGATAGTAGGGACCCGGCAAATCCCCCGTCAGATGGATGTCGGAAAAATGCCCAATCCGCATCCCTTCGAACGCCTCCGGCAAGTCGTCGAACCACAACACCTTCGTGTTCGCTTCCAAACTCAAAATCTCATTCCCTGGAACCAACAACCCTCGCTTGGACTTCCTCCCCAAAACCCACTCCGGATTCCCTCGATGCAAATGCTTCTCCACATGCGTCTGCTCAATGCTATAGCGTCCTCTCGCCTCCTGAAATACAGGACGCATCATCAACCATACAGGCCCTTGAACCAAAAAACACCCGATCGCAAAACAACCATAAGCCAAAGTCCAAGACGAAACATGTGCCAATGAACCAACCGAGAGATACTCTCGAAGCGTTTGATCGATCCGCCCAGCTTCCGAATGATGCCAAAGCGAATCTGCCACAATCAATAAAATGGGGATCGCCAAACACGTCAGCACAATCCCCTTCTCAATCAGCTTGATCCGCTTCCGCTGAAAACCCGTCGCATTGATACGATTGTAAAGAGTCACCCAAAACCCAATGTGACCCATCACAAATGCGACCAACAACAGCGATCGAACAATGAGAAACAAAATCAAAACCTTCGTCAGAAGATCAATGCATTACGACGCACGCGTCGAAGACTAGGTTGGTGGAGTCAGAGGAGCAGACGGCGTCTCTTCAATCAACATCTCCGTAACACTCAATAACTGATCGAGATGGAAAGGCTTGTACAGAATCGCTTTGCGATGCAACCCTGCTTGCCTCGCTTTGACAATCGAATGACCAGGATCGTATCCAAATCCCGTCATTAACGCGATCGGCACATGCAACATCAGTTTCTGCAACCGCAACATCAACTGGTAACCCGAGTAATCGGGCAATTTGATATCCGATAAAATCACGTCGTACTTCTCGTCCGTACTGCGCACCATCGATACGGCCTGGTCACCACAATGTGCCGTCTCCACCACACATCCATAGCGCTCTAGTAACGCATGAGCATCGTTGCGAACATTCTCATCGGGATCCACTACCAATATCCTTCGTCCGCTAAGCTTCGCCGAATGCTCCGTCAGTTCCTGGTTGTTTGCCACATCCTGCTGCGCTAATGTCAGTCCGATCGTCTGAATCGACTTCTTGATGCTCCGTGCCTTCGTCAGCACACTCCGCAATCGTGTCACCGTCTCGGAATCATGTCCAATGTACTTCTCCATCAAAAAGACCGAGTCCAACAACAAGTCGTCCAACGGTAACGCAATCGCCGCATGGATCGCTTCGCAACTCTGCTGCGCGGCATTCGAACGCTGCGCGACAAGCAACTCCAGGGTGTTTAGCGCCACTGCGACATCCCTGGCAAAAATCTCCAAAAACTGCTGATCACTCTCCGAAAACGCAGCTAACTTCGGACTCTCAACGTTGATCGTTCCGATCACTTCGTCATGCAAAAGAATCGGAACCGTCAGTGAACTTCTCGCTCCCTTGAACGCCTCCAAATACATCGGATCTGTCGCCGTGTCCCGACACAAATAACTTACCGCATGCGCCGCAACATACCCCGTCACACCATTCCCCGAAGGACTCGCCATCAACCGACGATCCGCCGCCGCTTGATCAATCCCCACCGAGAGCAACGGAATCAAATTCCCTGTCGACTGCTCCAATAACCGAATCTCAATGACCTCAATGTTGAGCAAATCTTCCGTGTAGTGTCGTATATTGTCCTTGAGCAACTCAATACGCTGCTCAACATCCATCGCAAAAATCTCATCCGGCTTCAAATCCGTTAACTTCGCTCCCGCTTGGTGAATCGCCGCTAACTTTTGCTCCTGCAACACCTCCTCGGTGATATCCCGAATCGTTACCACAATCTTCGCGTTCACCCCCAATACCGAAGCGTTCACACCGCTAGAGGGCCCCCCCACCTCTGACTTCGTCTCACCCAACTGCCCCAAAGCCACCGCTTGCACCTGATAATATGAACCCGTCGCACTCAATGCCGTCGGCTCAGTCTTGAGCGTCGCAGTGCATCGCACGGGGCGACGAAGACAACTCTCCATCGGACACACTCCCCCCCCCTGTACCTCCGGATGACCCAACGCTGAATAAAAGTCTTGCCCAGTCCGATCCACCCCACCAAACCAATCGTTGAAACACTGGTTCGACCAAACAATCATTAGCGTCGGCGAAAGGACTGCAATCCCCTCCGGCAAGCGATTGAGGATTTCATGGGATGCGATCCCGGCGACATCGATATCTGTCACACCTAACCTCCCAGCCCGAACAGCGAGCACTTCCAATGACCCACACGCCCGCACCCACTCCCACGTCGTAGAGTTTTCGGCACGATCGAACCTACTTATTCAACATTCTCACTTATTCATCAATATAGACCAGCCTATTGCCGGATCAACCTCGCAATCCCAGGTTCACCACCAATTCCCCCTTACAAGTACTCGCTTAGCCCCAACTCCTGCAGTTGCTTGACCACCTCACGCACTCGCTCCTCCTCCCGCTTCGGTGCCACCAATGTCGCATCCTTCGTGTGGACCACAATCGTCTCCTCCATCCCAATGGTGACCACCAAATGATCTGACTCGGAACGAATAATCATGTTCTTCGAATCAATACCCAAAAACGGCCCCTCCACCGCATTGCCATGTTCGTCCGGCTCAATCAATCGCGAAATCGCTTGCCAACTACCAACGTCATCCCAGTGAAAAGGTGCCTCAATCACCGCGACCTTGGGATGACGCTCCATCACCGCAAAGTCAATTGATTTGCCCTTAATCGCCTCGAAACGCTCGGAAAACACCCGCTGAAAGACCGGTGTTCCAATCGCCTTGGAAATCTCTTCGATGTGCTCGTACATCTGCGGCTCATACTCCTGGAGCGCCCGAAGAATCGTTCGCGCCTTCCACAGAAAAATCCCCGCATTCCAATAAAAAGTCCCCGCATCCAAATACTCCTGCGCCTTGTCCCGACTCGGCTTCTCCCGAAACCGCTCGACGCCAAAAGCACTAATCCCCAGCCCCGCATCGATCCCGGCTCCCCGCTGAATGTACCCAAATGACTCCGCCGCATACGTGGGCCGAATCCCAAACGTCACAATACGCTCAGGATCCTGGTCAATTAGCCGCACCCCCGCCTGGATCGCACGATGAAACTCCGACCGCGGCTCAATCACATGATCCGATGGCATCACCGCCATCACCCCCTCCGGATCCGCTGCCATCACTAACGATGCAGCCACCCCAATACACGGTGCCGTGTCCCGCTTGAACGGCTCACCAATGATGTGCTCAATCGGCAAGTCCGGTAATTGCTTCGTCACCGATCCGACCAACTGACTGTTCGTTGCAACCAACACATGCTGACTCGATACCAAACCCTGCAGCCGATCAAACGTCGTTTGCAACATCGATCGTGGCCCCCCCATCCGCAATAACTGCTTGGGTGTCTCCTGCCGACTCGCTGGCCAAAAACGAGTTCCTGATCCACCGGCCATGATCACTGCATGAAGGGTCATCGCTTCTCTAACTTCTTCTCTAATAACTTATCGATCCGTCAAAAAATAACCGTCAAAAAATAAACAGTGCGCTCTCACCAATCCATCCCACAGAGCAAATCGTATCGCAAATAAAATCTTGAATAAATTGGTTAAGACTCAAGCAAAATACGTGTCGGTCTTCAACACCACAGGCTCAGAAATTCGCTCTAGAACTTCTGCGGCATCCCAAGCCCACATCGGATGAATCTCGACTTGCACCCCCGAATGAATCTCTACCCCCGCCTCCTGCAACCAACGCTGATGCAGCCCACTGATCGCCTGACGCGAAGCCTCCGGCGTGTCCGTCGCTGCACCCGTGGCGTTCTTCACCGGCGCAAAAGACTCGCTTGGCAAAACCTCCACCACCAACGTTCGCTCCGCTGCCGGTAACAAATCAAATACAAATCGCTCTAACTTGATCGCGTTCGGCTCGGCAGGCTGTTGCAACTCTCCATGCACATCCACGTAAGACACCACCTTCTTCGCCCGATGAAATGGCAATGCATCCCGCGATCCAACGCAAGATTTCAAGAACGATACGTCAAATACGTGAACAGCGATGTTCCCCGCCCACAACTTCAACGTACCATCTTCGTTCCTCTGCGATGCGACAACTTCCGGCAAATCGCTGTACTCAATAATCTGCGTCTTGCCATCGACCTTCACTACATTTCCAACCCGCTCCGTCGGAAACCGTTTCGGTACCACCTGCGTCGTGACCTGAGATCCCGCAAGTCGATGCAGTCCAATCAACCTTGGATCACAGGCTCTGACCAACGGATTGTCCACCTGTGCATAAAAGAAATGCTCGATCCCTCGCCCCTGCGCCCACTCCAGTAACCCATTGTGCTCCAACGCACGAAGGATCCCGCCATGCCCGTCCGGACTCAACGCAATCCCACCGAGCGAATCCATCAACACCCGACCACTCTCCGCATCAATCGCAGGCATCGTCCCCTGCTCGAAAAAAATCAACTCGTCTGCCCCCAATCCCAAATTCCCATTCGCTTGAAAATACTCGCGCGTCGGACCATCGGTCGATGGCCCTGTCATAATCAACAACGGAATCGAAACCCCAAACCTGCGCATCGCACCACGAAGCGAATCGACATGCATCTGAAATAAAGTACGACCGGAAACCGGCCCAATCGGAAACATTCCCTTGGGCTGATCAAACCCCAACCTTGTCCCCTGCCCCCCTGCAACCAAAATCATGGCGACCTTACCCGCCGCGATCGCCTCCGAACCCTGTTCGTCCGCACGACGTAAATGCTCGAGATCGGCCGTCGCTAACCGAACCGCTTCCGGCGATTCCGCACGACCCGCAACCTCACACCAATCCACCTGCGACTGACCCTCAATCCCACCACCAATCACCTCGCGCTCCAACGCAAGAAAATCAATCGAAAGTATCTCCTGACCCAATGACTCCCTCTGCGATGGCGATAACCGATCCCAATGAGCAAGCAAATGCGATTGACTCACCGTCAACCCATCGCTGACATGTGCGCGCAATCGATCCAACAACTCTCCTGCACTCCCCGAATCCCTCTGAACACCACGCATCAATTCTATACCTCGGTCCACCAGAACTCCTCGACCAAACACCCTACTCGCCAACTACTTCAACAATGGACCCTCGAATGCGTTTCGTACAAGTCCCACATCGCTTCACCTACAACAATAGGCAGTCTACTCGAAACTCCTCGTCCAAGTAGCACTGCCCATTGCAGGTTCATCAACTCCGAAGCCATTGACACTCCGAAGCCATTGACACTCCGAAGCCATCGACACTCCGAAAAACTATTTTACATCCAACAATTCAACTTCGAACACCAGCAGCTGATTCGGACCGATGTCCGGTGGCGATCCTCGCTCACCATAAGCCAACCCCGGCGGAATGAACAACTTCCACTTGTCTCCCACCTTCATCCGCTGCAACGCTTCGGTCCAACCAGCAATCACTCCATTCACAGGAAACTCAATGGGCTCCTTCCGAGCAATCGAACTGTCAAACACCGTGCCATCGAGCAACTTGCCCTCGTAATGAACCTTGACCGTACTGGTCAACGTCGGTGTCTTCCCCTTGCCCGCTTGCAACACCGTGTATTGCAAACCAGACTTCGTCGTCTGAACTCCTTCTTTGTCCTTGTTGGTCTTCAAGAAGTCGTTGGCCTTCTCAAGATTCTTGCGACCCGTCTCAATCATCTTCGATTGAATCCGCTCTTGCAACGTCTTGAACGCTGCCATCATCTGATCTTCACTGAGCTTGGACTTCTTAAGCAACCCGTCGGAAAAACCTTCCAGCAATTCCTTGGTGTCAAAGTCCGTCAACTCTAATCCAGCACCCGCCATGTCCTTACCAATTTGATAGCCGAGCGAATAACTCTTTGGATCTTTCAAACCACTGTTTCCTTGATCTGCAGCAACGATTTTTGGGGCCTCTTGAGCCAACATGTTTCCAGGGGATACCAACAAGCCCACAGCTAACAACGCTGCGGCTACACCGCCACGCATCCCACTTACTGGAAAGTGATTCCAACGCTTCATTTGCATGGTGTCCTTTCACCGATCGATTACAATTCCCCGCAACGCAATCCAATGAATTTGGAAAAAACAACCTCGGGGACGCCCCAAAGACTACAGCACCGGCCTAGGAATTTACAGACCATTCCTGATAAAAAGAGCCACCCGAACACCAAGACCAACAACAATCCACACGTTCAAACCCATAAATACTCGTTGATAAGGCTAGCGTATCGTGAAGGCTCTTTTGCTATCAGAAGTCAAGAAACTCGAAGTCGTCGACCTCCCAGAACCCTCCTGTGGCCCCGATGATGTCCTCGTTCGCGTCCGCGCCTGCGGTATCTGCGGCTCCGATATCCACGGCTTCGATGGTAGCTCCGGACGCCGTATCCCCCCCCTCGTTATGGGACACGAAGCCGCAGGCGTCATCACCACCGTCGGCCAAAATGTCAAAGGTTTCGCCGTAGGCGATCGCGTGACTTTCGACTCAACCGTCTCCTGCGGGAAATGCCACTTCTGCCGCAGCGGATCTATGAACCTCTGCGAAAATCGCCAAGTCCTCGGTGTCTCCTGTAAAGAATTTCGACGCCAAGGTGCCTTCGCTGAACTCGTCACCGTACCCGTAAATATCCTCTACAAAATCCCCGACTCCCTCCCCTTCGAACACGCCGCAATGATCGAAGCGGTCTCCATCGCCGTTCACGCCACCAATCGTACCCCCAAAACCCTCGGCGGTAGCGTCGTTGTCGTCGGCTCCGGGATGATCGGCCTGCTCTGTATCCAAACCCTCAAACTCGCCGGCTTCAACAAAATTATCGCAGTCGATCTCGAAGACGAAAAACTCGCTCTCGCTCGCACCCTCGGCGCTACGCACACCATCAACGCAAAAACCCAAGACCCCATTGCACTCGTCCTCGAATGGACCGGCGGACGAGGCGCCGATGCCGCAATGGAAGTCGTCGGTGCAAATAAACCCGTTAACACCTGCTTCCATGTCGTGCGCCGAGGTGGTGCTATCACCCTCGTTGGAAACCTCACCCCTACCGTAGAACTCCCCCTGCAAATCGTCGTGACACGCGAACTCTCCGTCTACGGCTCCTGCGCATCAAACGGCGAAATCCCTCAATGCATCGAACTCCTCGCTTCCGGTGCCATCCAAGTCGCACCACTCATCACCGCTACCACCGGCCTGGATGATGCCCCCAACTGGTTCGATCGACTCTACGCTGGCGAAAAAGGGGCGATGAAAGTCATCGTCAAACCCTAAACACAACTCTAAGACTTTAACTGAAATAACCTTCGCAGCGCATCGACCAAGGAATCGCGCTGCGCCTCGTGCGGTGCCTCCCTCAACGATTGCAACGGACTATGCAATAACTTATTGATGACACGATCAAGCGTCTGCTGAACCTCCTGCTGAACCAACGGATCCAATCCCTGCATCGCTTGCTTGCCAAATAACCTCTGCAACTCCGAATCCCGAATCAACTCGGCCTGCGCTCGCAACGCTCGAATCGTATCCCCAGAAGCCCGCAAATTCCAATCGGAAACCAACCGCTGAACCTCCTCCTCAATGATCCGTCGCGCTTTAGGAAACTGCTGCCTGCGAAACGCTTCGTTCCGCTGACATACCGACTGCAAATCATCCACAGAATACAAATACACACTCGGCATCCTACCTATCGCCGCCTCAAAATCACGCGGAACCGCCAAATCCAAAATCAATAAATTCCCCCGCGTACGCTTCGCATGGATCCCCCGAAAACGCGACTCCGTCATGATCGGCTCCGTCGCTCCCGTCGTGCTGACCACCATGTCCGCTTGCACCATCAACGCATCCAACTGCTCCCATACCCCCGCACGCACCCCAAACCGCTGCGCAACCGCTTCCGCTCGCTCCAACGAACGATTCACGATGTCGATACTCTTCGCACCCGCATCCATTAAATACTCCAACGTATCAACCCCCATCTCCCCGCTGCCGATGACCACCACTCGCTTGTCATCAAAACGCTCGAAAAATTCAGAAGCCACCTCGCTGACTGCAACACTCGGAACACTGATGCGACGACGATGAATCTCCGTCTCATTCGATACTCGCTTCGAAACCAAATTCGCATGCTGAAACAACGTATGCATCACCGATCCAGCAAACCACATCGATCTCGATGTCTCATACGCATTACTCACCTGAGACGATATCTGCGACTCCCCCACAACCAACGAATCAATACTGCTGGCAACCGAAAACAAGTGCTCAATCGCCGACTCATCCTCTCGCCCCTGAAAATAAGTCTGGATCGTTCGAACTCCCACACCATGAAAGTCCGATAAAAACCTCTCCAATTCCACCAACTCCGGAACTCCCTCTACATCCATGCCACCAACATACAACTCCACTCGGTTGCAGGTGCTTAATAAAACCAACTCCCCATCCGGATACAAACCCTTGAGCTCTCCCAAAGCCTCAACAACCTGCGAAGGCGAAAATGCGACCTGCTCACGCACCTCCAAGGGCGTAGCATGATGACTACATCCCAACATCCGTAGTTTCATCGCCCCACCTCCCGAGACTCATACTCAACCGCCTCGGCTTGACCCACACCATCCTCCCGAACTCCCGATTCCACCCCCATACCCGTCGATCCATGAGGAGCTGTCACCACCGCCGCAATCGCTAACACAACAATCACAAACGACAACAAATTCACCGCCGCTGTCCACTCACCCCTCCCTCGATGCGAAGAAACACGCTGAGCAACCGCAGCAATACACAACCAAAGAAACATCCCCGATGTCAACAAGATCCCCCGATCCATCCAATCCACCGCACCATCGCGCGTCCAACTCATCACCGCCCCTGATATCACCCCAAATCCAATCGCACCCGCACTACCCAACGTGCACTGACGACCCAACGACTGCAAGTACTCTAACGATGGCAACCGAAACGATCGAAATACCCTCCCCCGCTGCTTGAGCTTCCAAGCATGCACCAAATACATCACACCCGATGCAAATCCCAATGCCACCAAAAGCGTCCCTGTCAACATCGCCATCGAATGCACCAATCGCCAAAACGATACACTCGCAGCCGATCGAACAATCGGACTCCCCACCGGAAAGAACACTGCCAACGAAACCAAAACCAAAATCAACGGCAACAAAAACAACCCAATCTGCTTGTCACCCCGCCTCCATAACATCAACCCATAAACCAACGCGAGAGCCCAAGCCGCCAAGATCCCCCAATCCTCCCACGTCGCAAAAACCGGACGCGCCACCCCCCCTCCCCCTGAACGCATCCCCAAATCGACCAAGTACAAACTATGCGTCACCCAAGCCAACACAAACATTCCAACCGACAACCGACCCCATACCCCGCGCCATCCCTCATCGGCAACCACTAAACGCACAATCTCAAATACCAAAACCAATGCGTAAGCAATCAAAAAACATGTGGCATTCGGCATCGATCGATTCCCATCAACCCGCTGTTCTCTAGAACGCAATCTTCCATCCGAAAAAAAATCCCCATGCCTATCTTAGCATGGGGACACTTCTGAATTCTCTTGTTAACCACCAATCCGCTCAATCAACGACCGGATCAGTCCCAATCATCATCATCGTCTTCATCTTCAGATTCCTCGTCGTCATCCCAGTCGTCCTCCTCGTCATCCCAATCTTCCTCCCCATCCTCCTCCTCTTCCTCGTCCTCATCCCCTTCGACCTCCTCCCACTCGTCGTCTAACTCCTCATCATCCTCGAGTTCTTCATCCTCGAACTCCTCCTCCTCGTCATCCTCGTACTCCTCCTCGTACTCTTCCTCGTCTTCGTCTACCCCCTCATCCTCTTCTTCGTCCTCAAACTCGTCTTCGTCCTCAAAATCATCTTCATCATCCGACATGACAACCGGAGAGGCGATCGAGGTTCCTGTTGAGACAGTCTGGAACCAATCGGCCGACGCACCAAAACCGATCTCACGCAACGTAGCGGTAGCGAACGTCTTCTTCACAGTGGGTACCCTTACTTCTTTAGAGTCTACTTGGTCGAGATTTCACGATCGATCGGAGGCTATACGCTTCGCTTCCGGTATTATCGTTCTAACGATTCCGTCCGGGCAATCTAGCCACCAACACCAGGAAATCAATATCTGGTTTCGAAAATTCAATCCACTTCCCCAACAGCAACACCCAGAAGCCCCACCGAGCGATCCAAGATCACCCTCCCGAAGTCTCCTCGATTCGTAACCGCTGAAGCCTGTTTGCAATGTCGGCCTCCGCGTCGATAATCTTTTGGAAGCGTGGAAGATTATCCAAGGATTGTAGACCAAAAAGTTGCAAAAACTCCCGTGTCGTACCGTACAAGAACGGACGCCCTAACTCCTCCTGACGGCCCGCAATTCGCACCAAATTCCTCTGTAGCAACTGCCGTAAGACCTCGTCACACCCCACTCCCCGAATCGCTTCTACCTCCGCTCGTACCACCGGCTGACGATACGCAATAATCGCCAAAGTCTCCATCATCCCCACGCTCAACATCTGCTCTCCCGGCACGTCTTCCAAACGTCGCACCCAATACGCAAACTGTTTCCTAGTAAGCAGTTGCAGCCCGCCAGCGACTTCCTCGATCCGGTAAGCCCGCCCCGAACGATCATACCGCTGATTCATCCCCGAAATCGCCGTGCGAACCGCCGTCGGATCCTCAAATCCCAACGCGACCATCAATTTACGAACCGCCACCGGCTCACTATGCACCATCAAATATGCTTCAATCAACCGCTCTCGTTCCACCCCCGGACCAACTGTCCCACGCTCATCTACTCCCCTACCCCTGGATTTCCACCACGCCATCGCACTCTCCTCCCTTCCAGGAATGACTCCCCAACAAACTTTCTTCCTCACACCAACCGAAAACTCCCAACAATTCCTAAACCTTATGGGATAAACTATTCCCCACCCTCGCCGCCATACGAATCAACGCCCCATGTCGCGCTGCTGCTACCCAAATACCCATCCATGCCAGCATCTTCGACCCCACCCCCCAAAAAACGAAAACCTCTCGCGGGACTCCTGCTTTTACTCGCTATCGCACTCTGTAGCCTCCTGAGCTTTCTCTACGTCGGTACGATCAAAGGAACAGAATTCTCCCCATCTACCTTCCAAAGCCGCTCCTTCAGCTACCTGCGAATCCCCGGCACCATGTCCCGGCTCGGACCAACCACCCTCGGACAATCCTCCCCAACCACCGAACTGGAAATTCTTAAACACCTCACCCGCCAAAACGGTCCAGATACCTGGCACCCCATCGCGATCCTGAACTCCAACCTCGCCCCAAAATACCCAGCCGCTCTCCTCGTCGAATCCCTCGCGCGAAAATCCCCCGAAGGAAACTCCATCTGGGCCGCTTGGTCCGCAAATCACCCCGCTCTCGCTGCCACCCTATGGCCCTTCATCCAACAAATGGCGATGAACAACATCTACCTCGAAATCCCTAGCATCCTCGAATTCGCTGAAAACTACCAAGGTCCAGACGATAAATTCGAAGTCGAACTCCATGCACGAGCCCGTGAACTACTACTCGCCCACCGCTCCCTCTACGAATCGTACGCCAACTCCCCAAATCAATCGATCGTCTTCCCGACATGGCTAGATATCGAAAAGTGGCTCGATTCCTTGATCCCTCCCCAAATCGCAAATAACCGCTAAGATCCCTGCGAGTTATCTCTTTCTCTTACACGAGACTCTCAATGCCTGAAATTCGCGCTCTCCGCGGCCTACGTTATAACCTCGCCCAAATCGGCTCACTCTCCGAGTGCATCGCCCCTCCCTACGATGTAATCGATGCCGACCTGCAATCGAAACTCTACCAAGCCTCCCCTTACAACATCGTTCGCCTCGAACTCCCCAAACCAGAACCAGACCTCTACGAACGAGCCGGAAAAACCCTCCGCGCTTGGCGCAACGAAAAAATCCTTCAACCCGATCCAGATCCAGCAATCTACGTCTACCACCAACAGTTCGATCTCCTAGGCCACACCTTCGTGCGACGAAGCTTCATGGCCAACATCCGATTGCAACCCTTCGGACAAGGTTCTATCTACCCCCACGAACAAACCTTCCCCAAAGCCAAAGAAGACCGATTGCAACTCCTCCGAGCGACCCAAGCCAACCTCTCGCAAATCTTCGGCCTATACCCTGACCCCGAAAACGAAATCCAAGACTTCCTCGAATCGAAACTTCTCGGTGTCCTCGGTACCGAAGCCATCGATCATCTCGGTGTGAAACACTCCCTCTGGCCAATCAGCGACCTGCCTACCATCCAACAACTCAGCGCGATGATCGCAAACAAAACCATGTTCGTCGCCGATGGACACCACCGCTACGAAACAGCATGCAACTACCGCGACGAAGTCGCTTCGCAATATCGAACCCAACACCAACTTCCCCCTTCCGCAGAATTCCCCGACGACCACCCTGCAAACTTTGTCCTCACCGCACTCGTCAGTATGCACGACCCAGGTCTCGTCGTCCTCCCAACTCACCGACTCCTTCACGGCATCCCCGACTTCTCCACCGATGACCTCCACGCCAAACTCTCACCCTACTTCGATTGTGAACGTGTCGCGCAAGGCCCCGACAGCACCGGCGCTGTATGGGCTGAACTCGATCGCCTCGATGAACAATGGATCCTCGCCCTCTACTCCCAACGCTCCCAAGAATGGACCCGTATCAGCGCAAAACAAGAAGCATCCGATCGACTCGAGCAAATCGCCCCTGAATACTCATCAGCTTGGCGAGAACTCGGCGTCTCTGCACTCCACCGCCTCGTCCTCGAAGATGCTCTCGGTCTAAAAAACAACCCAACCCCCACCTACGTCCACAGCGTCCAAGAAGTCATCGACGGCCTGAAAGGCAAACTCCCCAACCAACCTCCTTTCCAACTCGCGGCTCTCGTCATGCCCGCGACCGTCGAACAAATCGAAACCCTCTCCCTCCTCAACGAACGCATGCCCCAAAAAAGCACCTACTTCTACCCGAAACTCATCTCCGGTCTCGTAATCAATTCGCTCGAATAGCCCTACTTCTAAAAACTCGGACAAAACATTCCACAAGCCGAATAGTGAGGCCGAAATGAGTCAAGAGCAACCTGCATTACTAAACCCAGAAGGAAGTCTTCCTCAAAACGTGATAGCTAGGATGCGGGTAGCTCGCAAGACCAAGCCAGTATGGGCTAAGCGTGTCGATAACGACCAGCAAGTCACCTCGCTTGAAGGTGTCCAACAACTTAGCGCTGGCGATTTTCTTTGCCGAGGAATTCAAAATGAGTATTGGCCTCAGTCTTCTAAAAAACTTCTCGGCAACTACACCCCCAGCAGACAACTCGATCATGATGGATTCGAACGCTTCGATCCTAAACCCGATGGCAATTGGGTACTGGTAACCAAAATAGATCAACCCTTCCGAGTAGTCACCGCATGGCGGAATCTCCAAGGCAAAGCAGGCGATTACGTTGTCCTTAGCATGGAAGATCCTACCGACATTTGGATCGTCGACCTCGCGATCTTTGACGCCTCTTACGAGTTCAGAAATCAGAGCCCTTGAATTCTCTGAATTCATCAGCCAACCGTCGTAGCGATGACTACCAAAGAATGTTACGATTTTTTGACGTTACGAAAATGCCTGCGTAACCGACCACCTCAACTGCATCACCTCAACACTTTTTGATATCACTCTATGTCCCAACCCAAAATCCGCACCGCAATCGTCGGCGCCTCCGGCTACACCGCACTCGAAGCCATCGAATGGCTCTTGGGACACCCTCAAGTCGAAATCGTCGCCGCAACCAGTCGACAAGCTGACGGGAGCATGCTCGCCGACATGCACCCCTCCCTCGCACAACGTATCCGCTTGCCCGTCGAAGACCTCAACCCCAAACAAATCGCCGAACGTTCCGATGTAGCAATGACCTGCTTGCCACACGGCGCCTCCGCACACATCATCATGGAACTCCTCGCCAACGGATGCCGCGTTATCGACCTCTCCGCCGATTACCGCCTCAGCACCCCCGAGCTCTACCAAAAATGGTACGGCGAAGCCCACCCAGACCCGAAACGACTCGGCGCAACTCCCTACGGTCTGCCCGAACTATTCGCCTCCGAACTGCGATCCGCTTCCCTCATCGCAAACCCAGGTTGCTACCCAACCTCCGCAATCCTTCCCC
>JBIJCS010000365.1:0-5180 GCA_044344575.1 Pirellula sp.
GGCGCGGGTGCGTTGGAGCGATGCATCGGTTGAGTTGATCTATGATCCGTCGAAGACGCAGCCGAAGCAAGTTGCGGATCATTTATCACGATTAGGTTATGTCTTGCGCCCGTGGACTCCGAACACCCAGGAAGATACCGAGCAGATTGCGATTCAGAGGGAGCATTGGAAGGGGATTGCCGTTGCATTTTTTCTTGCGGCCAATGCGATGTGGATTGGAATCTCCCTGTATGCCGGAGAATCGACCGGTATTGCATCGAGTCACGCGATGTTTTTGCGATGGACCGGTGCAATTCTTGGGTTGTTATCAGCCTTGTTTCCAGGTCGGATTTTTTTTCAGTCCGCTTGGCAGTCGCTCAAGGCTAGGGTGCCGCATGTGGATGTGCCTGTTGCGATTGGTCTGTTTGTCGGGACGATTGGTAGTTTTGCAGGAGCGGCATTGGGATCGAGTGATGTCTATTTCGATTCGCTCGCTTCACTGGTTCTATTGTTACGGATAGGGAGATACATTCAATATCGGGCGCAGTATCGGTCTGGGTTATCGATTTCCAAGTTGCTTCGTTTTCAAGAAATGGATGCTGTAAGGATTTCCGAGGATGGGTCCGAGACGACGGTGCCTGCATACCGACTGCAGCGCGGTGATTTAGTACGGGTATTGGCGGGCGAGAAAGTACCAGCCGATGGAGTGGTAGAGAGGGGAGAAAGTTATCTGCAAACGGCCTTTTTGACGGGAGAGAGTCGCCCGCAAAGCGTTCTGGTTGGTGATGATGTTATCGGAGGAACCTTGAATTTGCGTTCACCGCTATGGGTGCGAGTACGAGCGACTGCGGAGAATAGTCGAATGGGGCAACTGAACGAATTGATTCGGCAAGCAAGTGCTGATCGCACGCCGTTGATTCAGCTTGCCGATCGCGTGGGTGGTGTATTTGTTTGGGTGGTTCTAGCGATCGCTCTCGGTACTGCAATAAGCTGGTGGATGATCAGTGGCTGGCAAATTGCGCTCGAGCATACGATCGCCCTACTGACGATCGCTTGCCCATGCGCGTTGGCACTCGCCGCGCCATTAGTGATCACCGTTGCATTAGGAAGAGCGGCACGGGAAGGGATATGGATACGAGACGGCAACTCCTTGGAACGATTGGCAAATCCGGGGACGATTTGGTTTGATAAAACAGGCACTTTGACGACAGGCGATTTGCGTGTGATCGGTTGGCAAGGTCCAAAATGGGTCTTGCCTGGAGTCTTTGCGATCGAATCGCAATCGGATCACCCGGTTGCACGTGCTCTCTGTGCGTATTTACAACCGCTTGTGGCGCGGGAGTCTCAGATAGCAGTATCGGCGAGCCAAGTGGAGCAAATCTATGGTTTAGGTGTCCAGGGGATCGTAAGTGGCGATGAGCGCACGAATCGATTTGTATTGCGAGGAGATCGTTCCGAACTATCGAATGCTTCCGAATCGAAAACAGTTGGAACAGGTGGGGAAGATGCTGTAGGAGAGTATTCAGCGCAGATGCGTGTGCAGGTCGAAGTGGATGGCGAACCGGTGGGTGCATTTGTTTTGGGAGATGCATTGCGAACTGGTGTCGTCGAAACGCTGGTGAAGTTGCAGCGAATGGGTTGGGAAGTTGGATTGCTTTCTGGTGACTCGGTCGATCGCGTGCATGCGTTTGCGGAGTTGATGCGGCGTAAGGGGGTGAATTGGAGAGAGGTAGCAGGGGGAGTAAGTCCGGAAGAGAAATTGCAACGAATCGCTAGGCCAGACGCTAGGCTGCGGGTAATGGTGGGGGATGGGGTAAATGATGCAGCGGCTTTGGCAATTGCCGACGTGGGGATTGCAGTTCGCGGTCCATCCGAGATTTCGCTACGAAATGCCCCGATCTACATTGGAGAGGATCCTCTGGGTAGTTTGTTACGGCTGATCGATGCTTCGAAGCGTACCGTTTGGGGAATCTATCGATGTTTTGCTGCTTCATTGATTTACAATATGATCACCATCAGTTTGGCGGCAAGCGGCTTGATTCATCCGCTACTGGCGGCGGTTTTTATGCCAATCTCGGGGATCACGGTACTGATTATGGCTTGGTCGGCTAAGACATTTCCACCGAATACGAAGAAGGGCTAAGTGCATTAGGGGCGTTTGATGAGTGTATTGTACATCGCATTACCGGTCGCGATTCTGCTAGGAGGTGTTGCACTTTGGGGGTGCTTGTACTGCATTCGATCGGGCCAGTACGATGAGATGGAGTCTTCGTCGATGCGGATTTTGATCGACGACAAGCCGGTAGCGAGTCAAGAGGTACAACGCGAGTCCGGAACCGACAGAACCGAGGACGGGCTATAAAGTCTCAATCGTTCGAATTAGTAGTCGACTTGGCCTTCGTCTTCTTCTTTGCGACGATCACGAATTTCCTGAGTGACTTCGACGAGGAGATTGGCGAGTTGCTTGATTGCGTCTTTGGAATTTTTGCCGTCTATCAGACGTTTGGCAGCTGAAATGTTCGTCTCGAGGGTAGGTAGTTTTCGTGAAGAACCGTTGGCTTTAAGCCATTCAGTTAATTCGCGAACTGCGTGATGGAGTTCATTTGCAAAAGCAATAGAGGGTTTTAGTGAGTACTTGCGGTAGGGGGCTTTTCCGGTGCCCTTGCCGATCGTTTCTGCCGGTTTCTCGGTACTCATTTTGATCCATCCGGTGATCAATGCGATCAGTGCGGCGGCGGCGAACACCAAGGCCAATGGGATTTGTTGGATGAATGCGAGGAACAGTGCGGTAAGAAATCCGGTTGCGGCTAAGAGTCCGAAAAGGGTTGGAAACGAGCCCGAGTTTCTCGTTGCAACTGATGCTGACTGAGAATCCATTCCGATGTCGCGTTGTGCTTCTGCGATGACGACCGTAATGTTGTCTGGTCCACCACGGCAGTTCGCCAAGTCAACCATGGCTTTTGCTGCGGCGTGGATATCGAGTAGGCTAAGAAGGTTACCGATTTCTTCATCCGCAAGTTGGCCGCTAAGCCCGTCACTACAAAGCAGGAATCGGTCACCTTTCCTTACAGCGAACGGTCCTTCTACATCGATCATCACGGTGGGGCTCGGGCCGAGTGAGCGTGTGATAACGTTTTTCGGGATCACGCTATTTCGGATTGATTCTTCGCTGATCTCCCCAGATTGCTGCATTTCCCAAACTAACGAGTGATCAAAGGTGAGTTGTTCGAAGGATTGATCGCGCAGTCGGTAGACGCGAGAGTCACCGACATGGCAAATCACTGCACCGATAGGGAGGATTGCCAACGCACAGGTTGTAGTGCCCATACTTCGGAATTCTGGGTTCACCATTCCCTTGCGATGGATTTCTCGGTTTGTTTCTTCGAAAGACCTTGCCAAGGCATCGGGAAGTTCGTGTTTTGAGGTTAGTTTTGAGAAGTGGTGAGGGATCAGTTCGACGGCGAGTTGGCTAGCCAATTCACCAGCGGCGTGTGCACCCATCCCATCGGCGACGATCAGGAGGTCGCCGATACGTTGCCAGTGGTCGTGGTCTGCCGCGAGGACGATGGCGTAATTGTCTTGATTGTTCGCTCTGCGCATTCCAACATCGGTCAGCGCGGTGACTTGCACGGTGGCATGAAGCGCCGACGTGACAGGGGAACCAGGAGCGGTACGTTTGAGTGGGTCGTCGGCCAAGAGACTATCCAAAGCAGAGACATGAGTAGTGGTGGATGCTTAAGGGCTATTAAGGCTATAACAGTTTAGCATATTCCTTGGTGTTCGCTTTGGTTTCCGCGAGAATTCGAGTGGTTCATCTGTTATATCCGTTACGACTGGAACTGTAAAAGTGCTATGGAAAATAACAGCCCGTTTGGGGGGCTAACACGAGGGAGGATCGAACCGTGTAGTAACGCTTGATTGCGGTTTTGGGTAGTTTGGCTCCGATTATTGGATACGTGGAGGGGGGACAATGCTGGCTCTTGCTCCCGTGTTGGCGTTGGGAAGACGCCTACGGATCGGAGCAAAAACATTCTGTGCAGAGGAGGCCATTTCCGAGATCAGTTCGTCGATACGATTGCGGAAGATGGCAAAGGCTCCTAAGGAAGGAATTGCAATCAGTAGACCTGCGACCGTGGTGACCAGTGCAGAGTAGATGCCCGAGGCTAATTGTCCGGCACCCGCGGTACCTTGGGAAAGAGCGACTTCTCGGAACGCAATGATCATTCCGGCGACGGTACCGAGTAGTCCTAGCATGGGTGCAAGATTGCCGATGACGGAAAGGTATTCGAGTTTTCGGTACATCCTTGCTGCTTGTTCTGCGAGGGCGTCTTCGAGTGATTTTTCGATAGCCGGCCAACCGAATTCAATTTCTGCAATACCGCTGGAAAGAATGTACGCCATCGGGCTTGGTTGGCTTCTGCAAATTCCATCTGCATCTTTGAGTTTTCCTTGTGCGAGCAGCTGTCGAACGTTTTCGCTCAGTTCTGTTGGGATTAGGTCTTTGCGGCGGAGGGTTAGCCATTGATCGAAGATAAGGTAGACGGCGACGAGGGACAGAGCAATCAGGACCACCATGATTGCGACGCCCAAGAATCCGCCGCTGAAGATGATGTTGAACAGACTTTCCTCTGCGACGGGATTGCTTTGCGGGGGAGATGTCGCTGGGTTTTGTGCGACCGCCGGGCTATATGTGGACAACCAAAAGATCATTGATTGGAGCGTACGGATCCTGGCGGACTTGATAAGTTTTACAAGACGCGATGCAACTTGCCAGCTTGAATGGATCATGGATGGATTTGGAGTAGTGGTATCTAAAAGGATCGAAGGATAATCGGTTATTGATTGGGCCGGGGTTGTCCTTGGGCGTTGAGTGTGGCGATCTGTTTGGCGAGTGTCGTGCTGCGGGTTTGCGCAAGTTTAGCCATTGCGGGGCGATCAGCGTGCAAGGCTAAGATACGGAGCCATTCGGCAAGTGCGAGTTCGAATTGGTTCGCTTGTTCCAATCGCGTGGCAAGCAATACAGTAGGGCCCGCTTGCATTGGTATTGGCAAAGAATCACGCAACTGGATCCAGTTATCTAATTCGCTGGAGAGGATCGTATCTTCGGGGGCAGTGCGCCACAACTGAACAAGTGCATACGTTGCGATCAGGCGATGAGTGGGCTTGGTTTGTTCCCTCAGTTTGCCAAGTTCTTTCAGCTT
>JBIJCS010000366.1:0-5179 GCA_044344575.1 Pirellula sp.
TGGGGTGACCCCGACGACCAATGCTTTGAAGTTATTAGAAATGGTAGGATTGGCGAAGCGAGGTCGATAAATATGGTTTGCAGGGAGGTGGATAGACCGTAGAATTTGGGGCTTACGTTTGGATGGAAAGCAGGCCCCTTCGCAGAGAGTGCAGAGAGTATAAGAAGTTATGTCGAATTCAACGATTCGCGGTATCGTGCATGTGATCGAAGAGACGAAGACGTTTGGTCAGAAGGGGTTTCGCAAGCGGACGGTGGTTTTGGAGCAGAACAATGGTCGTTTTGCGAGTTATATTCCGCTTGAGTTCATCGGTGATGCATGCGACAGTGTCGACGCGATGAATTTAGGGGATGACGTGACGGTGACATACCGGTTATCGGGTCGCAAGTGGCAGAGGGATCCTCAGAGTGAGGTGAAGTACTTTTTATCGGCGGAAGCGATGTCGTATCGTTTGAGTGGAGAGGGTGGGGGTCAATCGGTGAATGACGAGTTCAATCAAGCTGCGTCGGAAGATTACGGGGATGCGCCATTCTAGGGCAGTACGGGGTTGGGTGATACGTGGAGTGGATAGGGGAAGGAGATCGGTTAGGAATGTTGGGGGAGTAACGAATCGAGTAGGGGCATAAAATCCTCGATGGATGGGGTGGACATATTCGGGTCTTTTGCGAGGTCATCCCATCGTCGTAATTGGACGGCTTCGTAGGCGAAGCGTTCGTCTTTGAAGTCATCGAGTTCGGATTGGTTCATAGGTCCTCCTTGATCGTAGTAGCTTTTCAGGGAGGTTGGTGAGAGTTTGGCTTCGTAGTCTGGGTCGGTGGTGCAGAGGTACCTTTTTGCGGCGACGTGGAGTCGGACGGGGTCTGCGACTGGGGTGCCGAAGTTTGCCTTGAGCCATTCGTAGGCTCGGTTTTCGTGAGCATCATCGAGGTCTTCGGTATCGGACTTGGGTAGGGATTGTCCATCGATGATATGCCCGATGTCATGTAGTAGCGCGGCTGCGACGAGGGTTGAATCGGCTCCTTGTCGTTTGGCGAAGCAGGCGGCTTGGAGTGCGTGTTGAAGTTGCGAGACGGCTTCGCTCCCGTATTTGTCTTGCCCATATTTTTGGAAGAGTCGAACGATATCGAGAGTGATGGGGTGAGGCATGGATCGAGGAGGATGTGTAGAGGGTTGGTTCGGGAGGGTGATAGAGAGATTGCGTCGACGAATTATAAGATTGTTTTAGGTTGTGTTGTTTGTAGAGGGATGAAAAGAGTGTGAAGACTTTTTTGGGGGGCTCAGGGTTGAGGGGGTTCGATGACTAGGACTTCATGGTTGAGTCTGTCGATCGGGATAAGGGAGTTTTGTCCTGAGGGCCAGAGTACTTCGAGGGAAGCGGGTTTATTGGTGTAGTGGTTGGGGATACCGAAGTGAAGAATGTTTTCGCAGGTGGACGCGTAGGAAGCACCGGAGGTGGCTTGGCGGATCCAGGTTCGGTCATGGATGGTGAGTTTAGCTACGGTACCGATGGCATCGCGATTGGAGTTGTAGCCGACGAGTCGGACGCGTAGGAATCCGTTGGGGTTGTTGGCAGGAGAGCGGGAGTCGTTGCGAACCAGAGCGACAGGTTGTCCGATTCGGGTGACAGCGAGGTCGATGAGTCCATCACGATTGAAGTCACCGGTGGCGAGTCCTCGGCCGGCGATAGGTTTTTGGAAGAAAGGAGAATGGAGTGCGGCGAGTGAGAATCGGGAGCCTTGGTGGTTTTCGAGGAGTTGGGGGCGTTGATCGTGGTAGGTTGCGTAGCGTTCGAGGTGGCCGTTGATTACGAGGATATCTTCATCTCCATCGAGGTCGAGGTCATGCATGGCGGTTCCCCAGCTGACAGCTTGTTCATCGGTGGCGGGGATACGGGTGGCGTTGGAGGCGTAGGAGAAGGTCATGGGGCCGGTTCCGCGGTAGAGAGCGCAGAATTCATCCGCGTAGTTTGTTACCCAGAGGTCGAATTTCGCGTCATTGTTGTAGTCACCGAGAGCGATTCCCATGCTACCTTCTGCTCGACCTTGGTCGTTGGTTGCCACACCGGCACGTCGACCGAGTTCGGTCCATTGGAAAGGGGCTTGGTTATGGTAGAGGAGGTTTGGTTCGACATCATTGGTAACATACAGATCGGTTTTTCGGTCGCCGTCGAGATCAGCGGCAAGGACGCCGAGTCCTCGGAGTGCTTGGTTGGGAATACCTTCGGGGGAACGAAGTAAGAATTTCCCATCGCCGGAGTTTTCGTAGACAGAATCGGGGATACCGAGGAAGTCGGAGGGTCCGCAGTAGTCACGTCGATTGGGGTCCGTTTGGGATGGGCAGGTAGGGTTATTGTCAGGGGACCAGTTTGCGTAGTGGACGACATAGAGATCGAGATCACCATCGGAGTCGAGGTCGACGAAGGCAGCCGCGCTGCTCCAAGCTTGATCGTCGGTCATTTCAATGGATTCGAAGGTTCCGTCGCCTTGATTGTGGAACCATTGCAGGCCGTGGTATCCGGTAGCGAGGAAATCGGTGAATCCATCGTTATCGTAGTCGGCGGCGAGGATGGCGGAGTGGTAGGATTTCGAGAGGTCGATGCGGGCTTGTGAGGTGGATGGAGTGAAATTGAAGTTCCCGAGGTGTCGGAACAGTGCGCCTTGGTGACCTGGTAGGATTTTGTTTGCGGTATCGATCCATCCTCCGCCGGCGGTGAGTAGGTCGAGTTGTCCATCGGAGTCGTAATCGAACAGAGCGGCCCCGCCGCCGGTAGTTTCGACCAACGAGAAGAGGTTTGATTCGCTACCGTCGCGGAATTGGCTGTTTGGGAGTTCGATTTCTAGTTCGCTAAACAGGAACTGGCTTGTTGTCTCTGAGGGTTGTGAGGTGGCGTTGCGGTTGAGGGGTTCTGCAGGTGAGCGGGGAGTAGCTGGTTTTGGTGTGCTATTGGAGGGAATGAAAGGGATTTTTGCGCGTTGTTGATAGAGTGCGATGTCTTGTAATGCTGGTTGGAAGTTGGGGTCAATTTGCAATGCTGCTCCGAGCCAGTAGAGTCCATTTTCTCTGGATTGTTTATGGAGCAGTAGGTGTCCGAGTTTGTAGCAATCTTCGGCGGAGCGGTTTGGGTTGCTGAGGAGTTCGAAGAGAAGTCGATCGATGTTTTGGGTATCTTTTTGGCCTTGGTCTGCGATAGTTGCGAAGTATTGCGATTGGTTTTGATCGCCGAGTCGTTGAAATGCTTGGCTCATGGTCGAAGCGATTTCGATGTCTTCGGGCCAAATTTTGGCGAGAGGAGAGAGCGACTCGATGGCTTGTTCAGAGGCATCGTTATCGAGTAGTAGTTTTGCGAACTGCAGTTGAAGGCTTGGGGAGCGTTCTTGTGCGGGTACATTTAGTTGTAATTCGTGGAGAGCGACGTCAGCGCGTCCGAGTTTGCGGAGGGCTTCTGAGTATTTCAGCCAAGCGTCTTGGTCGTTGGGGACACTTTGTAGGTAGCGTGCGAGGGCTTGTTCGGCTTTGTTGAAATCTTGCAAGCCATCGTAGGCGGTAGCGGCTTGTAGGTAGTTAGGAACGAAGTTTGGGTGAGAGGAGAGGTTAGGTTCGAGTTGATCGATTGCGAGTTTCCATTCTCTTTTGGAGATATGGAGCATTGCGCGGAAGAGGGGTGGCCAAGGTGAGTTTGGGTTTTGGGTATTCCATACGTTGAGGAAAGAGAGTGCGAGGTCGAATTTCTGTTGTTTCAGTAGGCCGAGGACGAGGGCATGGGCACCGCTTTCGAATTCTTCGGGGTGTGATTCGAGCCAGGCACTGATTGCGGCTAAGGGGTCTTTTAGGGAGCCCGTTTGGGCTTGTTCGAGGAGCATTTCGCTTTCGAGTTTGGCGAAATGATCGCCTAGTTGTTTTGATTTTTCGATTTGTTGGAGGAACGCGCTGTGGTTATCGGATTGGCGCAGTGCGCGGGCTTGGAGTAGTCGCAACGTGGCAGAGTCACCGGAGGATTTTTGTAGAAGGTTGATTTGTTCGAGGGCTTGAGCGTTTTCGAAATTACTTAGGAGTGATTCGATTTTTTTGATGGAATGGCGGTGTGAGGATAGATTCCAGGCGTAGAGGGAGAGGGAGAGGAGGAAGGCGATGAGGATTCCCAATCGCCAGGGTGAATTGCTGGGTGGGGGTGAGGTGATGGGTTTGGGTTTACTTGATTGCCGTTGTTTCATAGCAGTGGCAGGGGGAAGTGTGGTGTATTTGGGGGGATGGGTTGTTTACGTTGTGTTGGAGCGATGAGTTTAGCTGGGGGGGTATAGGGAACCGAGCGAAAATGTTTCATTACATCTTGTCTATTTTTCGGGTTCTTAGGTTCAGAGGGGTGAGAAAGTTGGAACGTTTGCCGAATCGTAACACTCCAAGTGGAGATTCCGGAAAAAACTCGGAAAACCACACTTGACAACCCCCTGAAATAGTTGACGCGACACAACGCCACGATGTACACTCCTTGTGGGAGTTATTCTCGCGTAAAACGGGCTTAGGGATAGATAAAGCGGTATTATTGGGCCTTATGCTTAGAAGTTGGTTTTCGCGGGACGGATTCGTTCGGTCGTTTTTCTCGTTTCTTATCGGAAGGGTCTATAGCCATGAGATGCAGGCAGACTTCGAAGCGCCAGGGGTTCACGTTGGTGGAGCTTTTGGTTGTGATTGCGATTATTGGTATTTTGGTTGGTTTGTTGTTGCCAGCGGTTCAAGCGGCGCGTGAGGCGGCACGTCGGATGCAGTGCGGAAGCAACATTCGTCAGTTGGCATTGGCGTTGCAGAACTATGAGAGTGCTTACAAGCGTTTTCCTCAGTCGGTGAATTACGGGACGGGGCGTGGTCCATTGCAGCAGCATGCATATCACCACACATGGTTGGCAGCGATTTTGCCACAGATGGAGCAAACACCTGCTTATCAGAACATCAACTATCAGTTGCGTGTTTGGGGACAGCCGATTGTTAGCACGAAGGTAGCAACGTTGCTTTGCCCCTCGGACGCGAACACGGAGAAGGTATTTGCGCAGCACAACATTGCGACGACGAGCTATGCGGGTAGCCAAGGGTTTCACTGGTGGCCGGATGCTGCGGTTGGTAACTGGGCGCCTTGGGGTGGGCTTGGTTTTGCCAACAACGGCGACATGTCGGGATTGTTTGCTCC
>JBIJCS010000368.1:0-5177 GCA_044344575.1 Pirellula sp.
GCACGCTCCCACCCCCACCAAACCGAACCAAACCAACCACCGACGCGCAGTCCCTCAACACCCGCGACATGATCTTGCTCCGCCAAGGCAAACAACTTGCATCCTCTCCCACACCGGAAAAACCATCGCTCGCAGCACCCTCGGAACGCAAAGAATTTACAAACCAACCCAATTCCTCTACCTCGCTAAACGGTAGCACCTACCCACCGGTCAAACAAAAGTACGAACCGATCAGTATTCCCAACCTCAGCCCCATTACATCTCGCCCAACCTCGATGGAAATCCCACCTCCACCCACACCCTACCAACCCATCGGCGCGAACTTCGAAGACAATCCTTAAACCCCACAGAACCTTCCCACCGTCAACTGCAAACATCCACCGAACAAATCACCTAACCTCATTTCAACAGACCCATCAGCAGGATGAACCATGAGCCATTCGACGACCTCTTTCCTACGCTCCTGGAATACCGAACCACCATTCGATCCTAATCCTGCCACCACACCCCACAACCCTACGACAAATCCATCGCAGCCCCCCTGGTTGCTCCCCGAAAAAATCACCCCCGCTTGGGAAGTCGACGCGCTGTGCTGGCCCGATGTCGTCCTGCGACTCGAACAACACTTTGCCGACACCATGAGTCGCGTCAGCCATCACCTCGTAGCCTCCCATCAAGCCGGACTAAACGTACTCGCAATCACCTCCGCCGAACGCGGCGTCGGTCGCTCCACGGTCGCCATGTACCTCGCTCGCGCTGCCGCTTCCGGCTCCCTCCGTGTCGCTCTCGTCGATGCCGACCTGCTCAACCCCAGCCTCGCGGATCAACTCCAACTCGATGCACCAAACGCCTGGACCCAATGCATCTCGCAACATACTCCGATCTCAGAAGTTGCCATTCAGTCCGTTCAAGAATCAGTAACGGTCTTCCCACTCCTACAGACATCCCCAATCACTTTTCTTGAACAACATCGCCAAGCTATCGCAGATTTGATCAAGCGTTTATCCGAAGAATATGACTTGGTCATCCTCGACTGTTGCATGCTGTCCCAACCTAATCCAACCCTCGCAGGCATCGGCAACCCCTCGGCCATCCAAGCCGCAATCGTTGTTGCCGACGCAGAACTTAGCTCTCACGAACGAACCCAAGCCGCCTGCAATGCACTGAATGCAGTCGGCCTGAGTTCCGTAGGTATCGTCGAGAACTTTCGTCCCTAACTCGACAATGTCTTGATCTGGTACTCCTGATCAATATAGTCGACATGGATCGAGCCTCCCTCATGCCCGTCACGCTTGAGTAACTCCGTCGCGATCGCATTTTGCAATCGCCTCTGAATCACCCGCTTCAGCGGCCTCGCTCCATACACAGGATCGTATCCCTCTTCGGCAATCGCGTCGATCGCACGATCACTAATCGTGAACTTGTAATGCGCTTCGTCTAATTGCTTCTCTAGCCGCTTGAGCTGCAAAGCGACAATCTTGCGGATCTGCTCTCGCTTCAACGGCTCGAACAAAATCATATCATCGATCCGATTGAGGAACTCAGGCAAAAACCTCGCCTTCAACGACTCTTGCACTGCGTCCTGCATCTCTTCCACACCGCCACCCTCATCCGCAACGCGCTGAATCATCTGACTCCCTACGTTGCTGGTCATCACAACAATCGTGTTGGTGAAATCAACTGTCCGGTTTTGACCGTCTGTCAATCGACCATCATCAAGCAGTTGCAACAAGATATTGAACACATCGTTATGCGCCTTCTCTATCTCATCCAACAAGACAACACTGTATGGCCGTCTACGCACTGCTTCCGTCAATTGACCACCTTCCTCATACCCAACGTACCCCGGAGGTGCACCGACTAACCGGCTGACCGTATGACGCTCCATGAACTCACTCATGTCGATCCGAACCATCGCATTCTCGTCGTCGAACATCACCTCCGCCAACGCCTTGCACAACTCGGTCTTGCCCACACCCGTAGGCCCAAGGAACAAAAACGAGCCGATCGGACGGTTCGCATCCGACAACCCACTGCGACTGCGTCGCACCGCATTGCTGATCGCCTCCACCGCAGGATTCTGTCCAACCACCCGCTGATGCAACCGCTCTTCCATCACTAATAACTTCGCGCGCTCCGTCTCTAACATCCGCGTCACAGGAACTCCTGTCCACGAACTGACCACTTGCGCAATCTCGTCCGCAGTCACCTCTGTCCTCAATAACCTCGGATGCTCTTCACCCTTCTCTTCTCGAACATCTTCCTGCTCCAACTGCTCTCGCAACTTACGCCGCGTTTGATCGAGCTCAAAGAGCTTCTGATAGTCTGCCTCGTTGACCGCAAGCCCCGAGGACTGCTTCTCCTTGATCGATACCTCCAACTTGCGAAAGTCAGCTTCTGCAGTATCCAACAACTTACGTACCGACTTCACATCCGATAACCCCATCTTCTCAGCTTCCCATTGCTCGCGAAGACTCGCTACCTGACGCTGAACCGTCTCCATCTCTTGCTCAATCTCTTCGAGCGCCTCCTCTGTCCCCTCATCGGTCTCCTCTTTCAATTGGCGTTGAGCTAGCTCCAATTGACGCAACCGCCGTTGCAACGAATCGATCTCCGTGGGAACACTGTCCCGCTCCATCGCCAAACGCGCCGCGGCTTCATCAACCAAGTCAATCGCTTTGTCCGGCAAAAAGCGATCCGCAATGTAACGATGCGATAACTTCGCTGCCTCCACTAACGCAGAGTCCCGAATCTTCACACCGTGATGCGTCTCATAACGTGGCTTAAGCCCACGCAAAATCGTAATGGTGTCCTCAACCGAAGGCTCACCAACATACACAGGCTGGAATCGTCGCTCTAACGCTGCATCCTTCTCAATGTGCTTGCGATACTCATCCAATGTCGTCGCACCAATACAACGCAATTGCCCCCTCGCTAACTCAGGCTTGAGCAACTGCGCTGCATCGCTCGAACCCTCAGCCGATCCCGCGCCAATCACCGTGTGCAATTCATCGATGAACAATATCACTTCACCGTCCGCATCCTTGACTTCGCGAATAACAGCCTTAAGCCGCTCTTCGAACTCGCCGCGGAACTTTGTTCCCGCAACCAAACCACCCATGTCCAATGCAATCACACGACGATTCTTCAATGACTGTGGAACGTCTCCCTGTACGATCCGCTGCGCCAAACCCTCCGCTATCGCTGTCTTGCCTACCCCCGGCTCGCCAATGAGCACCGGATTGTTCTTCGTCCTGCGCGATAAGACTTGAATCACCCGACGAATCTCATTGTCCCGGCCAATCACCGGATCCAATTTGTTACGCATCGCCTGCGCTACCAAGTCCACTCCATACTTCTCCAACGCCTGAAACTTACCCTCAGGACTCTGATCCGTTACCCTCGCACTGCCACGGACAGTCTGCAACCCCTGAAGAATGTCCTTCTCGGAAACCCCCAAGAGCTTCAGCAACTCTCCACTGTTTTTGTCCGCCTTGCACAAACCCAACAATAGATGCTCCGTGCTGACAAACTCATCCTTCATCGATTCGGCTGTCGATGCGGCCGCCTCAAGCGCTTTTTGCAGACTCCCCGAAATCCCAGGCTGGCGACCACCACTCATCCTCGGTAAACGCTTCAACTCACTGGCCGTCGCAGACTGAATCTTCTCGAGCGGCGCACCGATCTTCTTGAGCAACGGCACCACCACACCCGTCGGATCCTCCAACAACGCCGACAACAAATGCAATCCATCAATCTCCGGATTACCATCCGAAGCCGCCTTGGATTGCGCGCCGACAATCGCCTCTTGTGCCTTAATCGTTAACTTGTCCATGCGAAATGTCATCGTATCCCCCTTGTTTCTCTCGTGTCTCCGAGCCCGACCACTGATCCACCGCCAACCCCTGACTCGCTTGGCAGTCCCATCTCAGCTCTGTACCCATAGAGCAAAACCTAGGCCAAAATCCCTTCCGCCAAAACCTTTTTCCACTCCTTCCCCCCTTCACAACCCTCCCAAGGGGCTTGCCAACCACCCCACCCAGTTCCATACTGTTTCATCAGCAAGCTGCCTACAGCGGCTCCTCACACCCAAAATACCTTTGCAAAACATGCGACAGTACCCATCCTATCAATCTGCTTACCCTTTTATGGGTTACCGAGGCTATTCCCTCGGAAGCCGGAGGTAGGTGCTGCCAATCGCAAGTCGTTGCAACGAAAAACAAGCAGTCCCCGAACCTCAAGGCCAGAACCTTGAGGTTTTTTTATGACCTACTTTTTTAGAAAGCCCCACACGTCATGATCGTCGTCATGGAACAAAACGCCCCAAATCAATGCATCGAAACAATCGCGAACCGAATCGGTGAACTCGGCCTCAAAGCCCACGTCATTCGCGGCACCGAACGAACAGTCATCGCTGCCGTCGGCGACGAACGAAAAGTCAAAGTCGAATCCTTCGAATCGTACCCAGGTGTCTCCGAAGTCCTCCCCATCCTCGCCCCCTACAAAATGGCGTCGAGAGAACTCAAACCCGATGCAACACAAATCCAAGTCCTCGGATTCAAAGCCGGCCGTGGCGCCGTCGGTGTCATGGGTGGCCCCTGCTCCGTTGAAAACGAAGAACAAATCATCGCTTGCGCCCGCGCCGTAAAACAAGCCGGTGCGACCGCACTTCGCGGCGGTGCTTTCAAACCACGTACCAGCCCTTACTCCTTCCAAGGTATGAAAGAGGACGGACTGAAACTGCTCGACCTTGCTCGCCAAGAAACCGGACTCGCAGTGGTTACCGAAGTCATGAGCACCGAAGATGTTCCGCTCGTCGCAAAATATGCAGACGTACTGCAAATCGGTGCCCGCAATATGCAAAACTACCGGCTCCTCGAAGCCGTCGGACGCTCCGGTCGCGCCGTACTACTGAAACGCGGCCCAAGCGCATCCATCGAAGAATGGCTCCTCGCCGCTGAATACATCCTCAATGAAGGAAACCCAGATGTCATGCTCTGCGAACGTGGTATCCGCACCTTCGAAACCCACACACGCTTCACACTCCCCCTCGCAACCGTACCCTACCTCCACCGAAAAACACACCTCCCCGTCATCGTCGACCCATCCCACGGTACCGGTCACGCCTACCTCGTCACCGATATGGCCGCCGCAAGCGTCGCTGCCGGTGCCGACGG
>JBIJCS010000367.1:0-5177 GCA_044344575.1 Pirellula sp.
GGAAGTCTTATGTACGCGATGCCGACCAAACTTGGGTCGAGTTCGGTTGGAATAGCCCAGTCCAAGGCCCCGTGCACCCCGCACTCGTCCCCGTGGGTGACCCTTCCGGTATCGGTTGGCTTGAAGCCTTCGATGAACTCCTTGTCCGATGCGGACTACTGAGTAATGGTGCCCCCGATTTCGACGCGTCCGGCAAAGTCCTCTATCCAGTACACGGCCGCATCGCAAACCTGCCCGCAGACTCATTGCGCATCGAATACCGACCCGACGAAGGCTTGCTCGATGTCATCGGTACCGTCACCGAATCCCGATTCCTGATCTACACGCTACAACTCGAATCACGCATCAGATTCCGAATGCTACCACCAAGTGACACTGATCGAGGAATCCATCCGAACACCATCGAGATTCAAGACACCGTAACCAATTTGCGGTCTACCCCAGGCTCAATGCAACTGCTTTACCATATCAATCTTGGACAACCCATTCTACAAGCTGGCTCCAAAATCGTTGCACCTTTGCATCGCCTCGCCCCTCGTGATCCACGTGCCGCAGAAGGTGTCACCACCTGGAATCGATGCAACGGCCCAGAAAGTGGATATGCAGAACAAGTCTACTACTGCGAACCTATTGGTGATTCGGAACACTGGACCCAAGCCATGTTATGCAACGGAGACGAATCGCTCGGATTCACAGTGCACTTCGATAAATCAACCCTACCCGTGGTGAACTTCTGGAAAAATACTCAGTGTGTCGAAGACGGTTACGTCATGGGAATCGAGCCAGCCACTGGTTTCCCAAATACCAAAACCTTCGAGCAACGTCACGGCCGCGTCGTGCCACTCCAAGGTGGGCAATCGCGCACGTTCCGATTGCGACTTGAACCCCACCTGAACGCAACCTCCGTTGCTGCAAGCAAACGTAAAATCGATAAACTTCAAAACAAACCGTGTTGTATCGAAAGCCAACCCCTCCCCGGCTGGTCTCCAGCCGCAGAAGACTTGGCAGGCGGCTCAAACTCATAATGTCCGGTCGGCACGCGAATCCTTCACGCACCCCGACTCCTGCCAACAGGCTCGATCTCGCAACGATCCTAGACTCTACCGCTTTCACACTCACCCTCGCTGCCGTTGCCTTCCTGCTTCGCTTTCTCTTCGGTTGGATCATGAGCGACTCGCTCGACGCTGACCCCGATGCCTACAAACGACTCGCGTGGACTTGGACCCAGTCCGGTACCTATGGACTGCTCAACCACGATCAAACCGTTACTCCCACCGCATACCGGCCACCACTATACCCCTGGTTACTTCATTGGATCGCCCCATGCAAAGAATGGAAGACGTCTCTGATAGGGCTTCATGCCACCCTCGGTACACTAACCGTCTTATGGACCTTCCAAATCGCTAAACATCTGAAACTAGCTCCGTACCCACGACTAGTTGCAGCCATACTAGTCCTCATCGATCCAATCCTCCTGAGGCAATCCTCGCTGATCATGACCGAAACGCTCGCAACCTGCCTGAGCGTCGCGATCTGGTACCTCGCAGTGCGAATGGAATCGCTATCAGGAAACCAAAGAACATGGCATTGGCTAGTCGTCGGTGCGGCCCTAGGGATCGCTTGCTTGTGTCGACCAACCAGCTTGCTATGGGCATTCGTCTGGAGCGGATTCATCGCATTACGCAATGTCAAACATGCCGTCACCATGCTGCTCGGCTGCCTTTTGATTCTCTTCCCCTGGTGGGAACGCAATCGACAAATGCTCGGACAAGGTGTCTGGATGACCACACACGGTGGCTACACACTCTTGCTGGCGAATAACCCCATCCTCAACAAACACTGGGAACAATCCAGTTCGCGCGAATGGGACGAAGACTCCTTTCACCGCTGGTGGGAGGAACAACTCAAGTCCATTCCAATCGACCCATCCATCCATCCAGAACTTCAAAAAGATCATATCGCCTCTGAACTTGCTAAAGAAACTATCACGCACAACTGGAGTGCGTTTGCCCATGGCGCCTTCGTTCGCCAAGCCTGGTTCTGGGCTTGGTGGCCCTCGGAACGCCAAGCTAGCTTGTGGGTGCGATCGCTCATCGGCATTTGGTACGGATCAATCTCGCTCCTAGCATCCATCGCTCTCTGGCGCATCGCACGCAACATTCACAACGCCGCCGAAAGGGATGCCCTCAGCCTTTGGAGACCAGCTTTCTCACTGCTGATCAGCCTCTGCGCAGCACATTCGGTCTACTGGAGCAACATGCGGATGCGCTCGGTCTTGATCCCTATGATCAGCCTACTCGTCGCCTACGCTCTTCACTCATTCTTCCAACGCACAATATCTACTGACCAACAACACAAGCATTCCACTAAATCCGCTTGAACATTTTATCAAGCTGCTCACGGGAAAAGAACAATGCTGTTGGACGTCCGTGAGGACAATGATGCGTATCGTGATAGTAATCCCGTTTTTCAAGCAATGCGGAAATCTCCGTTGCGGTCAACCTATCACCCGCCTTAACCGCAGCCTTGCAAGCCATCATGTTCATGATGTCATCAAGCACATCCCGCGCATTAACGCGTTTGCCACCTGTCATCAATGACTCGATCACTTGCCGCAACATCTCAGGTGGAGAAGCCTGATTGAGCATGCATGGATACGTGTGCAAGACGATAGTATCCCCACCAAAAGCTTCAATTTCAAAACCGATTTCAGCAAGCATCTCACGGTGCTCGAGCGCAATAGCACTTTCGGCTGCAGGTAACTGTACCGTGGCAGGGACTAACAATCGTTGCTTCTCCAACGATTTAGACATTACCTTCGCTTTGATCTGCTCATACATGATCCTCTCATGAAGCGCGTGCTGATCGATAATCACCATCCCTGCGTCGTCTTCGGTGACAAGATATCGATTGTGGATCTGAAAACCGACCGGACGAACACCACCGAGATAGGGATCACCCTGGAAAGAATCCGGCTGCAACGACACACTCTGTATCGGACTACTAAAATCCTTCGAGAAGTCGATTCCAGCCGCAGGATCGACTTCCGCACCCGCCACACCATCCGCTCCCGCCACACCATCCGCTCCACCCGCGCTGGCCGCTCCACCCGCGCTGGCCGCTCCACCCGCGTTCCAATCGCGGCCAACCGTTGTCGATGCATCCGTCGATGGACCAATGGTAGGATTCGGTATGTTGCGAAATGTAGTCGGCTGAAATCCAGAATCAGGATAAGGCTGAAAATCGGGCAAGCTTCGGGCGCGAGCCCAATCGATCAACGTGCTATTCGATGCGCTCGCAGATTCAGGCTGAGTTGAAACACCCGAACCACCTGATGAATGAGTGATATTCGACGGGTGGACACTATTCGAGTGACTATTCGCCGGATGCAATGGGACCGATCGCGATGCCCCCATCGACGGTGATCCCAACGCAGGTGATCCCAGCGCAGGTGATCCAGTGTCACTGACCTTCGCCACCAAATTCGATGTCAAAAACTTGTGACGCAACGTATGCAATAAACGACTGTACAACGCTCCGGAATCTTCGAATCGCACTTCTACCTTCGTCGGGTGCACGTTGACATCGACTGTCTTCGGATCGATCTGCATCTGCAAAAAACAAACAGGCATGCGACCGACCATCAACAATCCACGATAAGCTTCCCCCAACGCGTGTTGCAAAGCCCGATCGCGGATATAACGACCATTGAGAAACAAATACTGCATGCGGTTGTTGCTTCGAGATACACTCGGATCTGCCACGTATCCCCGCACTTTAAATTGCTCGTCTTCATGCTCAACCGCAATCAATGCGTCCGCAATCTCGTCTCCAAAAAAAGAACGAATCCGCTCCGACCAACGCGTTGTCGGTGGCAAGTCATGTATCATGCGATCATTGCTCGAAAGCACCATATGGACTTGAGGAAATGCTAAAGCAATCCGCGTGAAAGCCTCCGTAACATGCCCCATCTCCGTCGACGGAGTCTTTAAGAACTTGCGCCGCACCGGCGTATTAAAAAACAAATGCCTAACTTCTAAAGTCGTACCCACACTCATCGCACAAGGCCGAATCGGCTCCCGTTCAGATCCTTGAGCACGCAATTCATAGCCGCTATCCGACGACGCCACACGACTGCGTAACACCAAATGACTTATCTCTGCAATCGATGCGAGCGCTTCGCCGCGAAAACCCAATGTTCGCACGTCAAACAAATCATCCGCATCCCTGAGCTTGCTCGTCGCATGAGGAGCCAACGCCAGCGTTAACTGCTCCTGCTCAATTCCACAACCGTTGTCACTAATGCGGATCAAATCAATGCCACCACCTTCTACGGTGACTTCGATGTGCGTCGCACCCGCGTCGATGCTGTTCTCTAACGTCTCCTTGATCACACTCGCTGGGCGCTCGATCACCTCCCCCGCGGCAATCTTGTTGACCAAACTTACTGACAATTGGCGAATCAATGGCATCGGTTCCGTTGCGACTTCCTTCAAGAAAATCAATCCTTCGGTAGCTGACCAAACTAGCCGCTACTCCGTTAGTTCAGTAAAGGTAATGGAAATAGGCCTCTCGGAAAAGCGTTTCCGAAAAGCGTTTCCGAAACAAGCACCCGCCAGCTCCCCATTTCCTGAGGCAGAATGCCCAACGAGTTCCCGACAGGATTCCCTTAGGATTCGACCTGCCAAAGCTTCCCAGTTGGTATAATGACTAATTCGATCATCAAGCTATCCTCCCTTCCTCCGCTACAAAGACCACTGAGATGGCCAATTCCAAATTGCTCAACGCTATACCATACCGAATCCACTTGGGACTAACTGCAATGATCTTTGCAAGCATTTTCGGAGTTGCCCAAGCTCAGACCGGGCCAGGGCCCGCTACCGAGCCAAGTGCAGAACCAAACAAAGCTTTCGAACCACGTGAATTCGTCGGCAGCAATGGCAAAGCGATCAAGTACAGGTTGATGAAGCCATTGGACTACAAATTCGGAAAAAAATATCCATTGGTTCTGTTTCTGCACGGAGCCGGCGAACGCGGTGATGATAACGTCTCGACCCTCAAGCATGCCGCAAAAGACTTCGCAAACCTCGAACGCCGTGCACAGTATCCAGCTTACGTTGTCATCCCCCAATGCCCCACTGAACGACGCTGGTCGGAAGTCGATTGGTCGAAAGACG
>JBIJCS010000369.1:0-5172 GCA_044344575.1 Pirellula sp.
TATTCACACATTGACGCGTGATTTGAATTTGGACAACGGCAGCAAGATCGTGATGTTGGTGGCCGATGGGTTGGGTGGTTTGCCGATGGCACCGGGTGGACTGACGGAGTTAGAAACTGCGAAGACACCGAATTTAGATGCTTTGGCAGCGCGTGGGGTTCAGGGAGCGAGTATTCCGGTCAAGCCTGGGATTGCGCCGGGGAGTGGTCCAGGTCACTTGGGATTGTTCGGATACGATCCATTGAAGTACTTGATTGGCCGTGGGGCACTTGAGGCGACAGGAATTGGTTTTGAGTTGCAGGAGGGTGACGTAGCGATTCGTTGCAATTTCTGCACGATTGATGGACAAGGGCGGATCACGGATCGTCGAGCGGGGCGGATTAGCAGTGAGGAGAGTGCACCTTTGGCTATTTCGCTTCGGCAAGTAAAAATCCCTGGTGTTGAGATTTTTGTCGAGCCTGTGAAGGAGCACCGATTTGTGGTTGTATTCCGTGGGCCGGGGCTTGGGGGCAACGTCGCGGACACGGATCCTCAGAAGACGGGTGTTGCGCCGTTGGATCCGGTTGCGCTTGATGCGGCTAGTGCAAAGACGGCGGAGGTAGCGAAGGAGTTTTTGCGGCAAGCGAAGGGATTGCTCGCGGGGCATCCCAAGGCGAATTTCCACACGATGCGGGGGTTTGCGAGCAAGCCGACATTGCCTTCGTACCAAGAAGTTTATGGGCTTCGTGCTGCGGCCATCGCGGTGTATCCGATGTACAAGGGTTTAGCTCGTTTGGTAGGGATGGACATTGTCGGATCGGCTCAGACGTTGCAGGAGCAGATGGAGGTACTTCGTGAGAATTGGGAGAAGTACGATTTCTTTTTCATTCACTTCAAGTACACGGACAGCACGGGAGAGGATGGGAATTTCGATGAGAAGGTTGCGAGAATTCAAGAGTTAGATGGGGTGATGCCGAGCATTGAGAAGTTAGGTCCGGCGGTATTGATTGTAACGGGGGATCATAGTACTCCGAGTTATCTCAAGAGTCATTCTTGGCATCCGGTGCCGACGTTGTTAGTTTCGGACTGTTGTCGGCCTGATCCGCACAAGTCGTTCAATGAGACGACATGTATCACGGGTGGGCTGGGTCACTTTGAAGCTCAGTATTTGATGGCGTTGGCGTTATCGAATGCAGGACGAATGGGTAAATTCGGAGCTTAGAACATCTCTGGAGTTTGCTTGAAAAAAAGAAAACCGTCGGTGTCATCAATCGATCACAACGACGGTTTTTTATTGTTTGGAGTCAACCTCGAGCTATTGCAGTTGGCTTAGCTCTTGTTTGTCGTCTGGAGAGAGGTGAACATCGCGCAGGGCTTTGACGTTAATTCGGGATTTAACTTTTTCGGCTTCTTGTTTTCGTCCGCCGCGAGTCAGTGCGATATACCAGTGGAGTGCTGAGCGTGGATCGCCACCTTTTGCTGTTGCGAGTTCGAGTGCTTTCGCTGCCTCATCGTAGCGTTTAAGCGTAGTGAGGATGCAACCTTTGGAATCCAGTAGGGGTGCTTCGTTGGGCATAAGTGCGATTGCTCGGTTGATTAATTCGAGGGCTTGTTGAGCGTTATCGGGACCGAGTTCGATGAGGATATTGGCGAGGTTATTGAGAGCAACGACGTTTTCTGGTTCGGCGGCTACCAATGCTGCGTACGCTTTTTTGGCACCTGGGTAATCGTTTCGAACCAAGTAGAAGTCTCCGATGAGGCGAGCGAGTGTTGGATCGAAGGCTTCGGGAGTATCCATCAGTTTTTCGAGGCGTTGTTTGAAGGCGTTTACTGCTGATTCATCGAAGGGCAGGGAGAGGGAGATCAGCAATGTTGACATGATGTCTTGGGGGGTGAATTCAAGCTCGTCGAATTTCTGGACGATACGTTGCATGGCGATGTTGCGTAGAATTCCGAGTTCATGTCGAAGCAAATAAAGGAGGTAGAGTTTTGCTTCTTGGGTTTTACGCTCGATGAGCGTATCGAGGACTTTGATGGCTTGTTGGTCGTCATTGACGATTTCGAACATCATTCCGGCGAATGCGAGATCTTGGTATTCGAAGGTGGTAAAGTCTCTTGGGTTTTCGTATTTTCCAGCGAGAGAGTCTAGCCATTCGTTGATGATATCGGCGGCGGGTTGAGAATCTTTTTGCGTTTTGAGCAATGCTCGCAGTGCGTAGGTGCTTCGCGATTTGGGAGCGATAGCGACTAGTTTATCCATAAAGCTATTTGCATCATCGACACGTTTTTGGTCGAGCAGGAAAGCCATATAGGTTGCGACTTTGAGTTCATCGGGTGGAGTGCTATTTGCGGCTGTTTTCAGGGCGGACTCTGCGGAGTCTTTGTAGAGTTGTAGATCTTTGCCAACGGCTTGATCACGGGTCGACATATCGTAAAGATTTCGGTTGACCAATCCGAGGCTAAAGATCACGTCGGAGGTTGAGCGGTTCTTTAGGTTCACGAGACCTTGAAGGATCGTTCTGGCTTTTTCCAGATCGACGTAAGTTTTCTTGTCCATCAGAAGGCGGGCGAAGAGCAGTTTGTCATCGACCATGTTTCCGAAGGGAGGGGAGGTTAGGATTCGTTCGATAGAGGCCCAGTCGTCAGGATTATTTCTTTGTCCTAACATGACGGCGGCAAAGTGTCTAATATCTTTTTGTTCGGGGCGTTTCTGAGCAAGATCTAGAACGATTTCGATTGCTTCGTTACGTTTACCGAGTTTGTTTAGGACTTCTGCTTTGAGAATTCCGATTCGGTCTACTGGGCCACCGGCAGCTTGGGCTTGGCTGAAGCATGAATCGGCCATTTGAAGGTCGTTGAGGAACATGTACATCGTTCCGAGGGTCATCCAGCGTTCGGTCGCTGGTTGCATGGAATCGTCGGCGTGCACTTTGGAAACGAGTTCTTCGATTTTGGCTCTTTGCCGGGTTAGGGCATAGTGTTGGAAGTAGGCTTTAACAGGTTCGAGTCCTTTGGGGTCGATGTTTCTAGCGCGTTCGAGAGCTTGTTCTGCTAGTTGGAGTTGGGTTTCTCTGTTTTCGGGGGTCATTTCTCGCGAGGAGCTTTCTAGGACGCGGCTGTACCAGATCCAAGCTTGCGGATCGAAGGGTCGAGCATCGACACCTGCACGAGCGATATCGAGAGTGTTTGAGCGGTTTCGTTCGGAGAGTCTTAGAGCAACGGAGGAGATTCGGTTTGATAAGTTTGATACAACGCCGAGTTTTGCAATATAGTTTTCGGCTTCTTCGAACCGTCCGTCGCGATAGAGGAGTTCGATTAGTCGCTCGAAGACTTTCAGATCGTCAGATCCGAGGGAAATAGCTGCTTGATAGGCCAGGATGGCTTTGCTGGGTTCTTTGAGTTGTTCGTTGAGGATTCCGTTGAGGATATACAATTGGGACCAGTCTGGGCGGCTGGCTTCGATTTCGGAGAGGAGTCGCATGACGGTGGAGAAGTCGGGTCGGTCGTCGAACCGTGATTTAACGAGAGAGCGCCGCGCTTTGACGTATCGCCATTGGATACCGCTATCACCTTCGAGTTGTTTGAGTCGGTTTTCTGCGAGCACCATACCGGAGTCCCATATTTCGGTTTTTTTGAGGACTTCTGGTGTTTTGTCATCCGCGAGTTCGCCAGAGAATTGGGGGATGCGAAGTAGGTTTTCGCACAAGTCGCTAACAGCTGAAAAATCGCTTTTGCAATATTCGAGCAAGCGTTGGATGGTGGGATAATAGTCGGCATCGAGGCGAGTTAAGCCGATGACGGATTGAATCAGACGGGCATTGGGGGGGAAGTTGGGTAGTTTTTCCAGCATCATCTTTCTGGCTTCATCTCTTTTTCCTTCATTGACCATTTCGGTGGTTTGAGCCAGTAGTGCATCAGGGCTATTTGGATTGCGGGCGGAGTATGCATTTTGAAGTTTCTTCGATTCTTCGAATTCTCCCCAGAAAGACAGGAGTCCGATTGAATTGAACCAAAGGTATTCTGCGTCTGGATTTGCTTCGCAGATTGCGATGATCTTTGGAACATTGACATCGACAACTTCGCGTTGTTTGGCGGGGTCGGTTTTTCGGACGTCAAGTTCGGCTTGGAGCAAATCGATCATCCATCGATCTGCTGGTGGGGGATTTGCGGCGTTTGCGAGTTCGGTCGCTTGATCGATCATTTTTTGGATTCGATCCCATTGTGCATTTGCGAACGTGACATCTTTGGTTTGTTGGATCAGTTCGAGTCGAGCGAGTTGGACCCAGTCGACATAGGTTTTTCGTTCGATCAATCGATACTGTTCCGAAGCTTCGTTCGACCGATTGAGTTTCACGAGGCATTCGGCGGCACCGCGACGGAGAATCGGTTGATTTGGGCTTAATGCGAGAGCTTTCATGTATGCATTTGCAGCTTTTTCCCAGTAGCCGATTTTGCGGAAGTTTTCTGCGGCGAACGCTTGGATGCGTAGTTCCGTAGTTGAATCGCTTGAAGCTGTTCCTACAACAAGGTCGTCGAGTTGTTTTGAAACGGAAACAAGGTCACCGACACCGGAATAGTAACGCAGGTACTGTTCCTTCATGGATCGAGAGAGTTCTGATTGCACGAGTGCGGTAAATGTGGGGGCTTCCTTTCGATACTCTTCGTCCATGCTGGTTAGAGAGGTTTTGGCTTTTTCGAAGTTACCCGTATCGTTGAAGTGTTCGACTCGTTTTACGTGCAGGAGCGTGATGGGAGGCAAGCATACGCGAATGCCGTCTTCGAGTGACTGTAAAGCTTTTTCGCTTTCTTGATCTGCCATGTAGAGTTCGTAGAGGGATAGGTAAGTGAAGGTAGATCGCAATCCTTCGCCTTGACGCAAGTCTCCGAGGATTGCTTTCGCTTTTTCGACTGCTTCCTCAATCACTGCTTTGTTCCCTTTTTCCCGACCGGCTTGTAGTCGATTCATGAAGTGAACAGCCCCTTGCTTTTTGACTTCTGAATCTTCAGGGAATTTTTCAAGGGCTTCTCGGATATGCTTGTCGGCTAATTCTTGACCGATTTTCGAGTTGATTTGGTAATCGATGATCCAAGCTTCGGGTTTGTCTTGGTTGACGGCGAGCATCTCTTGAATTTTGTTGCGGACGAGAAGTTTCAGATCTTCAGAATCTTCTTTGGCTAAGCGTGATTTCACGA
>JBIJCS010000370.1:0-5152 GCA_044344575.1 Pirellula sp.
AGGCGAATCGGGTGTGGGTACTCGATTGCGTTACGGTGTGATTGGATCGGGAGCGCTAGGGGGGTATTACGGAGGGTTGATGGCACGTGCGGGTTTGGACGTGCACTTTTTGTTTCATTCGGATTATGCGTTTGTGCGCGAGCATGGTTTAAGGGTTGATAGCAAGAACGGGGACTTTTACTTGCCTCAAGTTCAGGCTTATGAGCAAGTTGGTCAGATGCCTGCGTTGGATGTCGTGATTTTGGGAATGAAGAGTACACAGAATCACTTGCTGGCCGAGTTGTTAGCACCTTGGAAGTCGACGAACACACTTGTTTTGGTGTTGCAGAACGGGTTGCATGTCGAGGAGGCGGCGTATGCTTTGGTGGGAGAAGGGCGGGTGGCGGGTGGTTGTTGTTTCTTGTGTTCTAACAAGGTGGGGCCGGGGCATATTCGCCATTTGGATTATGGGCGCATTGTCTTTGGGGGTTATCGTGGGATATCGGAGACGGGTAAGGTGCCGCCAAGAGATTTGCTTGAGCAGATTCAGCGCGACATGAATTTCGCCACGATCGAATGCCATTTGACGGATGATTTGCCGACGACCAAGTGGAAGAAGTTGATGTGGAATATTCCTTTCAATGGGTTATCGGTCATACTCAATGCGAGCACGGATACGATCATGAAGGATCCGGATTCACGGTTGTTAGCTAGGCGGATTAGTGAAGAGGTAAGGCAGATTGCGTGTCGCACGGGTTCGGAGATTGAACCTGGGTATGTGGATTGGGTCATCGACCATACGGATGACATGGTGCCTTATGATAGCAGCATGCGTTTAGATTTTTTGAATGGTAGGCCGATTGAGGTTGAGGCGATTCATGGCAATGCGTTGCGGGCGGCTCAGCGTCAAGGAGTTGCAGCACCGATTCTCGAGACACTCTATGAGCAACTGAAGTTTTTGGCAGCGCATCGGGGCAATTAGTCAAGCAAGAAAGAGGCAATGGAGAATGGGGGATTCGATGAAGTGCATGGCTAGTCAAGCGTATGGTTGGGCGCGAGCTTCTCAAGTGCAAGTGCCCCGTCCTGGTTATCAGCGACGGTTGTTGACAGCGCTTGTGTTGGGCGTTGTTGCGATTGGCGTTTCTCAGGAGTTGATGGTTGCGCAAGAGTTGCCAGCCAAGCCGCCAAGGGAGCAAGACAAGGAGGGGGACGAGGTGCAATGGAAGTTACCGTCTTTTGCATCGTACCAGCATCTTGTTCGGAGCGAGCCGAGGAATTTGCAGATCCACTTGTTGACGATTCGGGATTTGCAGAAAGCTCGGTTTGAAGTGGTATCTGGTGAGGATCCGGATGGAGAGGGAGAGGTAGAAGCCACCTTGAGGAGTCCGAGGACGCTCGCGGAGTCTGTGGGTGCGATTGCAGCGATCAACACAGCAGCTTGGAGTATGTTTCCGGATCCGGCGACTGGGAAGAACCCGGGGTATGTGCAAGGCGGTCGCGCGGACATTCAGGGATGGGTTCTTTCAGGGGAGAGGCAGATCAGTCCACCGCAGGCTGGATATTGGTCGGTAGTCCTTGAACGGTCAGGCCGGGCTCGGATCGAGGAGTTCGGAACACCAAAGGTTGTGCGAGAGCGAGGGATCGATCCGCAGTGGGTGGTTTCTGGGTTTAGAGGGATCCTCAAGGAGGGGAAGGTGCTCGTGGAGGCGTCGGAAGTGCGTCATCCGAGGACAGCGATTGGTTTGACCGCCGATGGGGCTACGATGACTTGGATGGTGGTTGACGGTCGTCAGAAGGGGTATAGCGAGGGGGTCAGTGAAGAAGAGTTAGCGAGGTTGTTATTAGAGCAGGGATGTACCGAGGGGATCAATTTGGATGGGGGAGGGAGTAGTTCGATGTGGATGAAGGACGAGCGAGATCGACTACGTCTCATCAATCGACCGAGCGATCCTACTGGTGCGCGTCCTGTACCTGTTATTTTGACGCTTGTTCCGTAGTGTTTGTGCGGTGATAGTGTTTGTGCGGTGATAGTGTTTGTGCGGTGATAGTGTTTGTGCGGTGATAGTCATCAACGTGATTGGGTACGATCCTGTTGGTTGCGATCATGTTGGGAACTGAATTGTTGGGAAATGTGTTGTTTGAAGCGATGCGACTTAGTGATGGGAATGGGGGGGAATGGGATGAATGAGAGACAAGGTGTTCGTCCGGTGCGCAAGTGGCAGTTACGCACGCGGGAGTTAGAGTTTGGAGTCCGGCCGTGCGTTATGGGTATTTTGAATGTAACACCGGATAGTTTTTCGGACGGTGGAACTTTTTTTACGGTGGACTCGGCGGTGGATCGCGCGTTGCGGATGGAGGACGCGGGGGCGGGGATTCTTGATATAGGTGGGGAGAGTACTCGACCTTACAGTCAAGGGGTTGAGGAGGATGAAGAGTTGGGTCGAGTCGTGCCGGTACTTGAGAGGTTGGTGGGGCGGGTATCGATACCTATTTCGATCGACACGACGAAGGCGAAGGTTGCGAGGGCGGCGATTGCGTTGGGGGCAGAGATTCTCAATGATGTTTCGGGGTTAGAAGCTGACGAGGAGATGGTTGCGGTGGCGAGGGAGACGGGGGTAGGTGTGTGTGCGATGCATCGGCAGGGGACACCGCAGACGATGCAAGAGAATCCGACGTATGAGCATTGTGTGATCGAGATTTTAGAGTACTTATGGGAGCGAGATCGGGCTTTGATTTCAGCGGGTATTTCTCCGGATCGGATATGTTTGGATCCTGGGATCGGGTTTGGGAAGTTGCATGAGCACAATTTGCAATTAGTTCGTTCGGCGGAAATCTTTCATCAATTGGGTCGTCCGATATTGGTTGGTCATTCGCGCAAGGGGTTTATTGGGAAGGTATTGGGGAGCAAGGACATCCCGAGGGATGCGGGGACGTTAGGTGTATCGTTTGCGTTAGCGCGTCGTGGGATTCAAGTGTTGCGAGTGCACGACGTCGCGATGCATGTGCAGGCATTTCGGTTGCTTGAATCGGTAGAATCTGATTGCTAGCAAGCGTTTCTTTTTCCATCATTTTCGGTGGAATGATTCAAGATTGCTCTGGAGTGATTTCACTTGTCTTTTCTAGACTCGTCGACCGGTCAGGATGACCATCGAGAACAACGACGAACGAGGAAAGACGGCTTAGTATGGATACGAAGCGCGTGCTGTGGGCTGGATGCCTTGCTTTACTGCTCTGGAATTGTCTGGGGAGTGGATGGGTTTATGGGCAGCAGTTTGTTCCGGCATTGGATCGTCCTTCTGTGGCACCTGTTGGTGCGGTGATTGGGCAGCAATATGTGGTTGAGACGGCCCATTTTCGGGTGATGTGTCAAGATGCGCAGTTTGCGAAAGAGGTTGGTGCGATGGCGGAAGCTTATCGCGTTCATTTAGCGATGCATTGGTTGGGTCGCGAGTTACGACCTTGGTTGGAAAAGGTGCCTTTGGTCGTTCAAACGAGTCCCCGATTACCAGCCAGTGGAGAGACGAAGTACACCTTGATGGGTGGTGACATACGTTCGATTCATATGACGGTATGTGGAACGAAGGAGCGGATACTCGATAGCGTGTTACCGCATGAGATGACACATACTGTATTGGCTACCCATTTCGCCCCGAGTGGCAAGCCGGTGCCGAGGTGGGCTGATGAGGGTGCTTGTACGACGGTCGAGCATTTGAGCGAGCGGAGCAAGCACGACGTCATGTTGGTCAAGTTTTTGACCGACGGTCGTGGGATACCTTTCAGTGAGTTGTTTGCGATGCGAGAGTATCCATCGCCGCCATATTTGATGCCGTTGTATGCTCAGAGTTATAGTTTGTGTGCATTTTTGATTGCTCAGGGTGGTCCGAGGCGTTTTGTGCAGTTTTTAGAAATGGGGATGCAGACGGACAATTGGGCTCAAGCGGTAGCGGATTCTTATGGATACGCAGGTTTGGGGCGACTGAAGGTTGCCTGGAACACTTGGGTATCCGATGGTGGCGGGGATGTCACGCGGTATACAGCAGCGGCACTTAGCGGTACGCCTTCCAATCATCCATCGCTGATGAATCCTGCTGTGGGGGATCTTCTGGCGGTTCAAAGTAAAGCGGGCAATACGGTTCCTGGACCTGTAATGACGGATGGGGCTGCGACGATGCTTGCGGTTTCCGGTTCGTCGGAAGCAGTTTCTGGATCGACGGAGTCAGTATCGAGTGCAAAGGCGACGGGTTATTACCAGCGTCAATTGCAGATACATCAAGGAACGAGAGTACCGATTAGTGAGTTGCAGGCACCGATTCAAGTACGAGCGGGACAACCATCATCGATGCAGAGCATCGGTGGACCGTTGGTTCGCTGAGTGCTTGTAGCGGAGCGAAGACAGGAGTGCGAGTTTGCCGATTGTGGCAAGTTTGCCAAGCAAGGAAAGCTGGGTAAGTGGAGAAAAAGTTCCTATTTTACCATTTCGAGAAAAGTGGTTTTTGGACTAATTCTTGAGCTTGACCATTCCGAGTGTAGAAGAGTATTCCCAATCGATACAGATTCCAAAATCGGAATAATCGATTCGGTTGCGACGAGCGTTTAGTCATTAATAGTTGCGATAAAGGAGTGTCGCGTTGAAATACCTAAATCCCCTCAGGACGTTTCGGCTTATGACCGCAGCTTGTGCGGTGACTGCGCCAGTCGTTGTGCCGGCAGTACCTGGCATGCTAATGTCAGGTGTTGTGGTCACAGTGTCGGCGAATGCGGAGTGGGCGAGGGCGCAGCAAAGCACGCTACCTCCTCTACCGAACACTCCACCGGCTGCAGGTCAGCCAGGTTTATTACCACCATCGGGTGCTGTAGGATTGCCTCCTGCGAACCCAGGCATGTTGCCACCGGCGGTGGGACAAGTCGTTCCGCCGGCAGCGGCGAACATGACAACGAAAGAGCAAGCGTTAGCACTTAGTGCACAAGCGAAGCTTGCGATGCAGAAGGGCGACTTGGTCAGTGCCAAGAAGTGGATTGATCAAGCGATGGCATTGAAGGTGGCGGACGGAGAGTTCTCCGGTGGCCAGCTTAAGCCTCGTGAAGTCGCGATGGACATCGAGCGAACGATGCGACTTCGGGGAATGGATCCTAAGTCATTTGCAGCCACTGGCGGGGTTGCCACGGCGGGTGG
>JBIJCS010000371.1:0-5142 GCA_044344575.1 Pirellula sp.
ATGGTGTCTTGAACGGCACCGGCAGCGATCCATTTGCGGATGATTTCTATTTCTGCTGGTTTAAGTGGAGCGAGATTTTTGGGCATTTCGGCTTTGCCATCGACGGGAGTGATCTCACGGATCATCGCGCTAGCGTCGACATTCCCTGGAACAACGGCGGCGTCGCCCGATTCACCACCTTTGAGGAGGCTGGCGAAGTCGGTCATCAGGTAACCGCCTTGGGTTTTGGAGGTTTGATGGCAGGCGAAGCAGTTTGCCCGGAGGATGGGCAGAACGTCTTTGGACCAAGTTGGGTTTGCTGGGTCGGCCGCGAGGGCTTGGGTGGCTAGGTGCGAGTGCGCCACGCAGCCAAGGGACAAAACCAACGCAAAATTGGCTACATGCGTAAGCTGTAGGCGAGTTATGACGCGAGCGGCACGGCTCAAGAATGGGATCGACATAGTGGTTTATTGGGTACCCAAGAGGGTCGGGTGGGTGGGTAGGGAGCCTCCGAAAGTCCTTGAAAATCAAGGATAGAGGTCATGTGGAATATACCTCATACCCGCTGCGGGGTCAACTTTTTCACAATCACCAAGCATCGGCGGGAATTCCTCCCTTAGTGGAATGTGAGAATTGGGCTGCGTGTTGAATCGCATGGTGGCGTTCGTCAGACGATCCAAACAATCACCTATGCGGTATATCAGATCACTTTGGAAATAGGGCTGTTACCGGGACAGCAAGGGCTTAACTAGACGACGTAGTTTTCCAACTGATCGCTTGGCTTTTCGTATTGCGCGTGAAAAGATGCTTTCGAGTAGGAACTTTTTACAGATGGGTATTGCCGCAGTCCTGCTAGCGTCGATGTCACCTGCCGAAGAACAAAAAACCTCATAATCCAAAAAGAGATTCAGGCGTTGCTGGTTTTTTAGTGGCTTATGGCAAATCAAGGATGTGCAGGGAGCCCACTTTTCAAAAGGGAAGCAGATTTCGTCGGTGCCGTCGTCGATAAGATCGTTTCTTACGAAAAAGGCGTCCAATCCAGGAACGACCCACAATAACGAGTAACCATTGGATTCGGCGACAATAGCTAACGCTTTGAGAGAAGCGCCATATCCTCGATCCCCTTGGAAATGTTCGTTGGGATCGTTCGGGAAAGTGATTGCAGCGTGAAGTGGAAAATGGGAATTGTATTCAACAGAGAAAACCATTGCTCTGTATTGTTTCACAACAGCTTCAAAAAGCCAGAGATCTGTTGAATCTACGTCTATTGAAATATACTCTGGTTCTTCCGGTACGCCGTGTTGTTTGAAGAGATCACAGACGTTGCTGGGCGTTAAGAAGTGCTTGTGCAGGTTGATCTTCGGATTTTCGTTCTCACCGTCCATCAAGAGTGAGTCCCACTTTCTGTCCAGTATCATCCGAGCAACGTTGGCACCGGAGCCTGCGGTCAAGCTGGAAGCGTTAAAACCAAATTCTACACAGAAGGGATTGGAGTTAGCGGTACCGAGATGTTCAAAGATTTCCTCTAGCAAGGCATCTTGATAGGACTGCGAGTATTTTCCCCGTTTAAAGTCCATGTTTTCCAGTTCTTTTATCCACGTTTTCATGATGTCGATCGGTATCTGTTAACGGTAATCCGAATTGGCGTCGATTATCGATGAGCGGCTTGATTTGATAGTGAGAAATGTCACTGCGTTATAGGTGATGAGTAGGAGGACGCAAGGGCAATACCGTCCGGTCGAAACGTCGATTTGACGGTATTCTTGATTCGACGGTATTGAGTGGGCGACCCTGGCTATTAAGGGTATCCGGTTTCCATCATAAAGAGGTCGCACTACTTAGACAGCACAACGCTGTAGCTTTGGGTTTCACAGCAGAGCGTGATGAATGATGCGCGGTTGAGGCAAATACGCAGTGGCTTGCGCGAAGTAGGGTCATGAAGCCAATCGAGATCTTTCCGGTTACGGTTCTTCGATTGGAGGTGTTACGTGGTAAGCAAGATCCAGAGGTAGGCGAAGTACACGCTAAGTAGCATCCCCCCTTCCCACCTGCTGATCCGAAGTCCGGTGAACATGATGGGGAAGAGAAGAAGTGTTGCTGCGAGCATCCACCAGCAATCGCTGTGGATCAGTTCTGCTGGGACGGGTAAGGGTGAGGCTAATGCGCTTAGCCCTAAAATTCCCAGGATATTGAAAAGGTTGGACCCGATGACGTTGCCGATGGCCACGTCACTCCTTCCACGGACGCTTGACACCAGCGAGGCGACGACTTCGGGCAGTCCCGTCCCCGCAGATACGATCGTCAGTCCGATGACACGTTCGGACCAGCCCAGCAGCCGAGCTAATCCGACTGCTCCGGTGACGGTGGTATGTGCTCCACCAGCCAATAGCGCAACGCCAGCGGCAACCAGAGCGGTGCATATCCAACCATGAGGTTGTACAGATGTCGTAGTCAGTTCCGATACTTCGGCCTTAAACTCATCTGCTTCAGCCGCCGTGACTTGCTGACGGACCAACCCCACGAGATAAGCAGTGAACCCAGCGTAGATGCAAAGGCATAGGGCGGCATCGAGGCGATTTACCTCGCCATCGTTAGAGATCACCAAGCACAGTAGCGTCACGATTGCGAGCACGGGGTACTCGAGCTTGATCGTATTGCCGGTGATTGCCAGAGGGCGGATTAGGGCGCACATGCCAATGATGACAGTGATGTTGAAAATGTTCGAACCGACAACGTTAGCTACGGCGATGTCGGTTTTTCCTTGATACGCTGCGACTCCGCTTACGGCGAGTTCGGGGACCGATGTTCCAGCCGCGACGACGGTCAATCCGATGACTGCAGGAGTCAGTCGTAGGAGGGTGGCTAGCCCGACGGCACCTCGCAGGAGGGTCTCGCCTCCCACGACCAGCAGAAGGATTCCCAACACAATCAGACCGATTGAAGTCATCATCTGAATACCTGTGTCCTTTACTGCTACGGTATTTTACGAATCGAGTCACAACCTAATCGATTGAAATTCCATGTCTGTGATGTTTAGGAGATGTAGCTCGAACTGTAGGGTGCAAATTGAGCGAATTGGCTTAGAGGTCACTGACCTTTTCAATGTCCGGCAAAACCCAAGATCTATCGAAGTAGGCTTGTGTTGGGCCGTAGAGTCGAAAATAAGAGAACCATCCTTTACCAGGTAGCGTTTGAATCCAGTTACTCTTTGGTTTTCCGGCAGGAGCATTCGGTCCAAAATAAAGGTCGATACTACCATCGGCATTTTTGACTATAGCGTCGCGAGAAGAACGGTCTGGTTGAACCCCGGTATCGACAAAGCATCGGGTTTCGTTGTCGTAGACGGTAACAGACCAGAACTGAGCGACGGGTGCGTCTTTGGGAACCTTCAGGTGGTACATGTTGCTTCCATTGAGCCACTTGCCTTCGCTATCTTTCGCGGCTTCGAGATAGAGTTGGCCGAAACCAACGGTTCTTCCCATCATACCGGTGGAAACTCCAACGGCTTCGTAGAACCAGGATGAACGTTCATCAAATTGAGTGTGATACTGTGCTTCTTGATTGGTCTCTTTTAAGAACAGTGAGATGTCCCAGTGCTTTCCTGGCCAAACCGTTGCGCCTTCGAAACGCTTCTCGTAGGCAATGGTGCGAGCCATCAATTCTCCAGCCAATGCGGCTTCCTGTAAGATCTTTTTTTGTCTCTCCGTCGGAGCAAATGGTTTTCCTTTCTCGATGCCTAGGGGTTGCAGCATTCCCATGATCATGCGATCACGTTCGTGTACGGGCTCTTCGTTCATGATTTTGGCCAGCCCTTCCCAATATGCTAAACCGCGAGGTTGCATACCGCTCCATTTGCGACCATTCGGGGAGACATGGCGCGTCGCCGGCGGGTTCTCCCGCTGGCTGTAAGGATAGATCTTCAATCCATCAATCAGTGCTTTTGCTTTTCCTTTATCTGGATCGAGAGCCCGGTGAGCAGACCAAATGTTTACGGTCGGTGAGCGGTAAACGTAATATCCGTCTGGCTTCATGTCGGGATCATCGGGACCGAGAATCAAATATTTACCGCCAGCACCTTTGTCTGGCCCGGTTTGCCCCGAGTCCGTGATAGGTCGTTGCCAGAAATCGGTAACCCCTCCAGCAGTTGCTCCTGCAGGGATTTCCAACACCAGAGGGCCTGTCTCCTTGAGATTAGGGAATGCCATGATGTAAGGGGTCGTTGCGTTTGCCGTAAGCAGTCCAAGTTTGTCTTGAAACGTTAAGTAGTCCACGTAGTCGCACTTGCCTGCTTGAAACTTCGTCAGGTGCTCGTTTTGCCATTGTTGCATGGCCATTAGCGGTAGGGCCCAAAGGTATGCTTGACAGGCTCGTTGGTAGTCGATTTCATCGAAGAGCGTTTCAACCGCAGTTGCACTTGGGTAGCCATTTTCTAATTCGAGTTTCCCAGACTTGGTTTCGATACTGCCGTTCGTCGGCAAATCTTGGGAAATCGCTGTGTTCCATGCGCTATGCAGCGCGAAGGTGATGACGATATAGGTCGCGAAGTACAGTTTTCTCATCGGTTTGTTGAACCATCGCTTAAAGGTGGAGAGAGAAAAGGCGTTTCCCGGGGCTATTGTAGTCGAAGTTTACTGTTGATGTTGATGATTGAGTTTGGCACGGACTGTAAGAGCGCGTGCGCTGTCATGGGGATTTAGAGGCGAGGGTCGACCGGTTCGCTCTCGAGAGCGAGGATTCCAAAGACGCATTCGTGGACTTTGCGAAGTGAGTCGTGACTTACAAAACGCTCGAGGGCTTCGATACCTAGAGCGAATTCTCGGCAGGCGAGCGAGCGTTTACGTCCGAGACCGCGACGACGAAGTCGTACGAGATTCTCGTCCGAATCGTAATCCGGTCCGTAGATGATGCGCAAGTACTCTTTGCCCCGGCATTTCACTGCGGGTTGCACCAGACCATTCTTGCTGCGATTGATCCAGTCGTGCGGCTTTACGACCATTCCCTCTCCTCCCTCCGCTGTTTTTCGAACCCACCATTCGGTGGCTTGCTGCACACTCTGTGGATCATGTGTGTCAGCGAGTAACCAATCCGTGGCTAACAAGATTTCGGTGTCTTGATCGCAAATTGCGCGCAGCTGTTGCATGTGCCAAACATGACTGCGGTCGG
>JBIJCS010000372.1:0-5130 GCA_044344575.1 Pirellula sp.
AATCGAGTGGTTGAACGGCATTCGAGGACGAAGTTCATCGCGGCGCATTTTGGTAATGATGCTGAGGATCTCGAAGAGCTTTCGAATTGGCTTGAGCGTTACCCTAACTTATTTGTCGAGTTTTCGTCGCGGCTCAATGAGTTGGGTAGGCAGCCGTATACTGCCAAGGAGTTTTTCGTACGTTATTCCGACCGGATTTGCATGGGGACAGATGGCCCGTTTCCGGAGGAGCGCATGAGGACTTATTGGCGGTTTTTGGAGACAAACGACGAGTATTTTCATTACTCGGAGAAGTCTCCGCCACCACAGGGTGATTGGCGTATTTACGGGATTGGGTTGCCAGCGGAGGTACTGCGTCGCATTTATTTCGAGAATGCTTGTAGGTTAATCCCGGGTGTCGCGGAGCGGCTTGAGCGACTCGGTTACGTGCCCGTGGATTCGAGGTAGCAAAGGCGCGAAGGGGAGGAAAGGTTTTTCGTTTAGCAGTCAGCCGGAGGCGTACCAGGATTCGATTTCCATGTCTCACGCAAAGAAGCAAAGACGCAAAGGAGGAACGGTTTTTCGTTTAGCAGTCAGCCGGAGGCGTACCAGGATTCTATTTCCATGTCTCACGCTAAGGCGCAAAGACGCAAAGGGGGCGGTCTCACGCAAAGAAGGAATGGGGGCGGCTTAAGCCTCTCGTGGTGTGTTAGGGACCATTCCATGGAACCCACTTCAATATCTCAACGCATTCCGCAGCGCATTCCTCAGCGCATTACTCATTGCGTTCCTCAGCGCGATGGTATGTTCCGCGGTCCGTTGTTTGAACTGTGGGTATGAAGGGGGCGGGGCTTGGTGGATTGTGTGTGGCGGATGATTGAAAGGGTGGGGACCGCTGCACATACCCTACGTTACCCCGTGGCTGGTGCGAGCGGGGTGTTTTTTTGGGGGGATGCGCTGGTATTAGACGTCGAGGTTGCGAACTTCGAGCGCGTGTTTTTCGATAAATTCGCGGCGGGGTTCGACTTTGTCACCCATCAGGACGCGGAACATTTCATCGGCTGCTGCGGCGTCGGGCAGTTCGATTTTGACCATCGTTCGGTTGCTTGGGTCGAGCGTTGTTTCCCGAAGTTCTTCGGCGTTCATTTCGCCTAAGCCTTTGAAGCGGGTAATCGTCAGACCTCGGCGACCGCTTTCTCGGATTGCTGGGAGCAAAGAGCGAAGGTCTTCGATGCCGATCGATGTTTCTTCTCGGTAGAGATAGAATCGCGAGTCGGTAGCACCGGTACGATCTTTGGGGATGAGGTCGGAGATTGAGAATCCGAAGGCAGCGAGTTCTTGGAGACCGGTATTGATGGTTCGAACTTCGTAGATTTCGGAGATGTGTGCAGCTTTGGGGGACGCTTGGTCGTTGGAGGGTTCGGAGTTGACGATGGTGGAGGTTTCGGAGGTGGAGTTAGCGACTCGGATTTTGCGTTGTGCGAGAAACTCGTCGAGTTTATCTCGGGTGACGAACCAGTGATCTTCGGGTCCGAGGTCGAGGTGGAAGACGGGTAATCTTCCGGATCCTGGATCGATTCGTTCGGAGTGGACTTTCAGGGAGATGCCGCGCCGTTCGAGGGTCAGGATGGCTTCTTCGAGCGAAGCGAGAGAGCGGCATAGGGAGCGCATTTTGTCTCCTTCGATTTTCGTGCCATCTTCATGAACGAAGTAGCTATCGCCGAGTCCTTTTTCGAGGAGTTGTTGTTTCATTTCCTCTTCGGTTTGGACGTAGTACTTTTCTTTTTTGCCGCGCACGACTCGGTAGAGTGGTGGTTGGGCGAGGTAGACGTGTCCGCCGGCGACGAGTTGGTACATTTGGCGGTAGAAGAAGCACAGCAGGAGGGTACGGATGTGCGAACCATCGATGTCGGCGTCGGTCATGATGATGATACGGTTGTAACGTCGTTTGGCGATGTCTTGATCGGCCCCGATTCCGGACCCGATGGCTTGGATCATGCTCATGACTTCTTCGTTGGCGAGCACTTTGTCTTCGCGGCTCTTGTAAGCGTTGATGATTTTTCCGCGTAGGGGCAGGATGGCTTGTGTGTCGCGGAAGCGACCACCTTCTGCGCTACCACCTGCGGAGTCCCCTTCGACGAGGTACAGTTCGCATTCTTCCATTTTATTGCTGATGCAATCGCGAAGTTTGCCGGGTAGGCCACCGCCACCGAGAGCATTTTTTCGGTTCCGCAGTGCGTCTTTGGCTTTGCGTGCTGCTTCGCGAGCTTCAGCGGCAAGGATCCCCTTTTTGACGAGAAGTTTTGCTGTTTTGGGGTTTTCTTCGAGGTACTTCGCGAGTCCATCACCGACGGCGGTATTGATTACGCTTTCGACATCGGAGTTACCGAGTTTGGTTTTTGTTTGCCCTTCGAATTGTGGGTGAGGGACACGGACGGAGATCACGCAGGTGAGGCCTTCGCGAAAATCGTCGCCAGTAGGGGTAAGGTCTTTGAACAGACCTTCTTTCTTGCCGTACGCGTTGAGAGTTCGGGTAAGTGCCGAGCGGAAGCCGGAGACGTGGGTTCCACCTTCGAGAGTGTGGATGTTATTGACGTAGGACTGGAGTGTTTCGGTATATTCTTCGGAGTACTGTAGGGCGATGGTGTACCCGATGACATCGTGGGAGCCTTCGGTTTCTCGGCTGCCTTCGATGACGATGACATCTTTATGAAGTACATCGCTGGCACGATTGAGGAACTCAACAAATTCTTCGATGCCGCGTTCGTAGTGGAATTCGTCTCCGGAGTTGGATCTTTCATCCCGGACTTTGATGCGCACGCCGCTGTTGAGGAACGCGAGTTCTTGGAGGCGTTTTGCTAGGGTGTCGTAAAGGAACTTGGTGTTCGGGAAAATTTGCGAGTCGGGTTTAAAAGTCGTTTTGGTGCCGCGTTTGTTCGATGCGCCGGCTTCGCGCACGGGGCCAGTTGCAACGCCGCGTTCGTACGATTGAGTCCACATTTTCCCGTCGCGGTGTACTTCGACTTCGCACCATTGCGAGAGGAAGTTTACGACAGTCACACCGACACCGTGCAAGCCACCGGAGGTTTGGTAAGCCTTTTTTTCGAATTTGCCGCCGAATTTCAGAACGGTCATGACCCCTTCGAGGGTACTGATTTCGCGTCCGAGTTTTTCGGTCAGGTCGGCGTGGCGTTCTGCGGGAATCCCGCGGCCGTCGTCTTCGACGGTGACGGAGCCGTCAGCGTTGATCGACACGGAAACCGACTTCGCAAAGCCGGCCATCGCTTCGTCGATCGAGTTGTCGACGACTTCGTAGACGAGGTGATGGAGACCTTTGAGGGTCGTATCCCCGATGTACATCCCGGGACGTGCGCGAACGTGTTCGAGGTCGTTCAGGAACTTCAGATCTTCCGCGTTATACTCCGTGCCGTCGAATTCCATGTTTTGGGGGATAGCCTCTGGCAGAGGGTTTCCTGCGGTGCTTTGGGGGTTGGACTCAGGACGGGAAGTTTCGTCGTTGGATGCACTCATCGATCAGCCTGGAGATTCTATCTTCTAAGGAACCTGTGCGCTGAGAGATTGGTCCCATTGGTCGATCTTCCCAACGCCCCAACAGTATATCAAATCCATTAGGCTTGCGGGATCCTTACTTTGCGTTTCTACCCACTCTTGTCAGCCCTCAGCAGGGGGCGTTTTGTTGTATTTCTCGCGCGTTGCCCCCTTGACTTGCCCAGCGTTAGCTGATGGGTGTCAGGGATATATCAGGTAGTTTTACGGAGGGAATTACGGTTGACCGATTGCATGTAGATTCTATGATTAAGGCATTCGCGTCCAGAAATTTAGTGTTCAAATCGATGGTTGCCTCTTAGCAGGTTGGTTGAAGTCACTGCTCGTTATTCGTCTTTGGTTTGCATTTATGCAAATTTGTTATGTGACTGTGTAAAGTTGGATGTCGCAATTAACACAGTGGACAATGAATTTACTTCTTTGAGCGAAGTGGTGAAATTTTGTCCTGCACCGCGACGGCGAGGCATGCGTAACGAAGAAGGTTATTTATTTTCGGATGCGTGTTTAAAAATAGACTTAGTGATTTCTTCGACGCCCTGTTTAAATTTTATTTAATTCCACGAATCACAGGATTGGAAATTATGGTTGACATCGAGCGGGTTGTAACGCTGGATGATCTTGTCGAAAGTGTTCCGGAGGACTTAGTGCGACGGGCAGAGCTTGAGAAGGTTGCTTTGAAAAGCCACCTAGCGAAAAGCCAAATAGAGGAAGTGAAATACTCGGTAGGGGGTTCGGATAACATGTCGAAGGAATTGAGCAAGGCGCAGCGTATTCGGTTGTACATGGAGAACAATCCTGGTGTGAGAAACAAGGAGGTAGTCGAAGCGCTTAAGCATTACAGTGTGACGGCGGCGGATGTGGCGAACGTCAAGAGTATTGCGAAGAAGCAGGGTGGGAAGGAGCCTCGCAGTTATGTGCCGGAAGTCTCTGCACCGAGGGCATCGCGAGCGGAGTCCTCGACTGGGATGACGAATCCTGGTGCCTCTATTACGCTTCCTGAATTAGAGGCTGGTGTCGCTTTTGTGAAAGCTGCAGGTTCCATCATGCGAGCGAAGCATCTGCTGATTATTATCGAGCAGATCAAGGCTTGTTAAGGTCGATTTGGTTCAGCACAGGTTTATTTGGTGCAGCACAGTTCTGCGGCTCGCAGGGTGTTGTGCAGGAGCATAGCGATTGTCAGTGGTCCGACGCCACCGGGTACGGGGGTGATTGCGGAGGCAACTTGGCTGACGGAATGAAAATCGACATCGCCCACTAGTCGATCGTTTAGTCGATTGATACCGATGTCGATGACCACTGCACCGGGTTTGACCATGGATGCTTGGATCCATTCCGGCTTGCCTATCGCGACGAGTAGCACATCAGCGCGTCGCGTGATTTCGGCCAAGTTTGACGATTGGCTGTGGCAGCAGGTAACGGTGGCATTTGCGTTGGAGGGGCCGCATGGCCCTGACTTTTGCATGCACATACTCGCCAGTGGTTTTCCGACGATATCGCTTCGTCCGACCACTACAACTTCTTTACCGGCGAGATCGATTCCGCAGCGATGTAGGAGTTGGAAAACGCCATGAGGGGTGCAGGGGT
>JBIJCS010000373.1:0-5119 GCA_044344575.1 Pirellula sp.
GTCAGAAAGTACGACTCGTGGAACTCCGGAATCCCTACTAAGAAATGTTCCCAATCCAAGGAGTGGAATCGCAAGAAGCGCCAGCAACGATATCGAATATCGGAGTTTGCTGTAGTATTGAGAAAAGCGTGAGATCGCGTAGAGTGCGAGCCTTAGCAATCCTGCGATAACCAATCCTTGCCATAAGGAGTGGTAGCAAGCCCACCCGATGCGTGGGGCGTAATCGTTAAGCAGACGACCCCATAGGAGAGCAATGACTTCGCCGTTCATAAAGAACACCTTTGCCTGATCAACCTCAATGGATGAGCTAGATCATCAACCTGAGGACTTGTTCGATTTCGAATCTGTTAACTTCTCAAGCTTTTCGAGCATAAGGCGAATTTCCGCCAATTCTTTTTGTGTCGATTTACGGCCCGATAGGGCATGCAAAATCAGCTCGGCTGCAGAGCCTGAAAAAGCCCTTTTCAACAGGTCATCGACAAGCTGCTTCTGTGTTTGGGGGCGTGGAATTGCTGCGGTGTAGACATGTGCTCGGTTGCTGCTGTCGCGTGTGACGAGCTGCTTCTCTGTCATGATCTGCATGAGCTTCAAGACGGTTGTATAACCCAGGGGACGACCGTCCCGAACAATTGCATCGTGAACATCCCGCACCGAACACGGCTGCTTATCCCAAAGCACTTTTAGGATTTCAAGTTCCGAATCGGTAGGTAAAACAGGCTCAGTCATAAGCGGATCTGTGGGTCGATATAAAGGTGTGAATAAGGCTCGCTTGGGCGAGAAGACTCGATAGTCTATCCGGATCAGAATTACTCCTGGCCAATAACGGTGATCACCCGAGCCAATGGGCAATAGCCTTTTGGCAATTTGGTGACCACCGTGAAAACTATCTTGCAGGAAACCGTACAGCCAGAGGGATCAGCCACCGAGTTCGACAAGTCGCAGTCTTACTTGGAGCATGCTCAAGGGCCTATCGATTGCGATTGCATCGTAGATTTCCCTACTAAGTATGGCGAGGATTTTCTCGGACACCCCCGACTCGGCGAGCCTTGGCAATAGCGAGTCGGCGACAGGCCTAGTGACCATGACAGCCGTCACGATTGGAGGTTCAGGGCGATCGTTGCGATCATCGCGAGGGTCTTGCCGAGGTGGTTGCGGAGGCTCTTGATCAAGGGCTGGAGGAAGCACCTCGGGAACAACGTAGCTGACGGATTCCCATGAGAAACCGAGTTGACCTAGTCGCGTTTGGACTTGTTCTAGCCCAAGCGGCGCCCCCGCGTCGATCGCATCTGAGCACTCCTTGCTAATGGTGTCTATGATTTCCCGCGCTGCACCGGCATAGTTCAACCTTTCAACGATCGATTCAAGAATCGGAGCAGTGACCAGGATTTGTTCGACTACCGGATCTTGAGGCTCAACCAGATCGATATCGCTTTTGGGCTGAGGCATGATGGTATCGACGTCAACACCAAGTGCGGCCAATCGTTCACGCACTTGCGATTGATCAACAGGAGAACCCGTCGTGGATCCATCTCGAATAAAGACGGAGATATCCGAGATAACCTCGGACGAGACGTTGAATGCTGCGAGTCGTTCAGAAACCGCAGCGATAAACGATTCAACTTGTCGGGCGTCATCCTTCGAAGATTGGCCATCATCGTAGGGCAGGCTAATTACGTCAGGCATCCAGCGAAGCGAACCATTCACGACGCTGTCACCCAGCTCGGGACGACCGCCCACGCGAAGAGTCTCAAGGATCGCTTGTGCTTGGTCGATCGTCCATCCGGGTGGCAAGGTGTTATCTTCGACAGCCCTTTGGATTCTTGCCATTCGAAGATCGGGTTGGACGCGGCTGGCTAGCGAACCGCTTTGTCCATTCGCGCTACTGGAATTAAGGATATCGATCACAGCCAATGCATCGAGCGGACTGATCGACTCGTCGGCGTTGACATCCACCATCACCGTGTCGACCTGAGACGACGGAGCCAAGGACTCTCCTGCGACGGACCGATTGATCCGGTCGATAGCGATGAGCGCATCGATCGGTGTTACCGACCCATTGGCATCGACATCCTCTGGCATCGAAAAATTGTGGTACAAGTCACCGGCCATCAGAGCTCGGTTTTCGAGGCTTTCAATGAACATTTTGCGGGAAAGCCGCTTCCGCAAGGATCGACTGTTTCGCATCGCGAAACCCTTTAAAACAAGAGGTGTGAAAAAACCATCAACTGTGCGTACTGCTTGTACGAAAGCAATAGTACTAACCCTTTCGTAGCTAGACAACCCCCAAGTCCAATGTTTTTGGCTGGATTCCAAGGAACTACGCAGGATAAGCGTCTAGCTTGTCCGCATTTCGCAAAACATCCTAGTTACGCAGGGTCCGTCAAACATGCATGAGTAATGGAGGCGGCCTCCTAAACTCGCAACCTTGCTCTGTTTTGGAAGCTGCCAGCGAAACATTTGTCCCGTTGAATCTTCGCGGTCGCAACCGGTACGAACTGGACTTGCGGGTAGCAAAATGCTACCATTGAATTGGAGGATTTTTTATGAGTCAACCGGTTAAACTCTCGGACGAATTGGTCGATGATGCTCGCGCTGTCGTGCCGTTTTCGCAACGGAGTATTGCAGGGCAAATCGAGTTCTGGGCAGGGCTCGGGAAATCGATCGAACCCCTTCTTCGTGGCGATAGGGCGTTATCGCTTCAGATGGCAGGTGGAGATCGACCGCTTTCGGAGCTTCTTGCGCAAGTTGAGACGATTAAGGGACGAAAGCGTCTTGAGGCGGTTTTGAAAGAACGTCCCTATCCGCATTTCAAGCCAGTCGTCGGTCACCCCGAGCTGATCTGCCGCATTGAAGAAAATGGGAGTGAAACGATCGGCCGGTTTGTTGGTCGTGAGTTTATCGCGGTCGAGGTTCCGCGTTGAGCCTGCTGTTTGACTTTCTGGATAAGCGTCCGCTGATTATCGCTTTGGCCGGTTCCAACGGCGCGGGCAAATCAACTTTCTATGATGGCTTCCTAGCTGACGGAGGCTTGCGTTTTGTCAACGCTGATGAATTATCCGCTTCGCTTGGCGTGTTACCCTACGACGCAGCCGAACTGGCAGCGTCGCTTCGAAGGGAGCTGGTGAGCCAGCGAGAGAGTTTTATTTTTGAAACGGTGTTGTCAGACCCTGTTGGAGAGAAAGTAGACCAGCTCGCCTCGTACGAGGCACTCGGATACACGGTCGTTCTCATCTTCATTCGCATCGACAGTCCCGACGAGTCGATCAAACGCGTGGCCATGCGTGCTTGTCAGGGCGGACATGACGTTCCCGATGCAAAGCTCCGTGCCAGATTCGCTCGCACCCAAGCCAATCTACAGCGAGCCATCCAAAGGCTGCCGCACGTCATCGTCTATAGCAACGAAGATTTGAGTAATCCTTATCAGTTCGTTGCATATTACGAGAATGGTCAGAAGATCGAGCGGGGAACCGATCTGTGAGGGTTGCTATAATGGCATACGTGATCGCTATTTCTAGCCTTGTGCCGACCAAACCTTCGAGAGGAAAAAATGGTCATCAGCGTTAACATTCCCGATGGAACAGAGCAGATACTTGCTAAGCAAGCTGCATTACGCGGCCAGTCTGTTGAATCCTATGCGGCTGAGTTGATTCGTAAGGGTGTCATCGGTAGCCGATCATTTGTTGAAATCTTCGCTCCTTTCCGTGAACAAATCGCTGGAACCCAAATCACTGACTCTGAGCTCGAAAATGTTTTCGAAGACGCCAGAAACGAAGTGCACGCGGCCAATCAAGGGCAATAGTAATTGGGAAGGCCCAAGCCTTCAACGTAAGTTTCCATCGCTGACAACCGCACTGGTCACGGACTTCATTGAGCGAATCAAATGTTGGTCAGCTTATTCGACCGATGTTCCAAGTGTCTTTCCACTCGATCGTGATCCCAAGGATGCCAAGTATATTGACCTTGCATTTGGAGCAAAGGCGGACTTTTTAGTGACCCGCGACAATGACATCTTGGGGCTTCGAGATTCTAAAGAATTGAAAGAGGCTTTTAACGAGCTCGACTGGAAATTCAAGATCGTCGATCCCTTCGAGATGCTTTCTTTCTTGAGGGATAGCAGCAACTAGAATCGCTAGGAACTATGCTGGTGTCATGGTTGCCTTCACACATGGAAATCGCGAACCCCTAACCTCAATGGAAATCTGGATGCACTCGTTGTCACCGGAACGATCCAGCGCATCATAGCCCAAGTCGACGTCGTATTCTCCAACAGCATGATCGAATCGTGGTGGAGGATGCTCAAGCACGGGATTCGGCATTCAAGGGACAGACCCCCGATGAAATGCACTTCGGTAAAGGGAGCGATATACCAAACCAGCTCAACGAAGCTCGCACAATTGCAAGACAAGCAAGATTAGCCACGAACCGCGCAGTGAGTTGCTCAAGGTGTGCACCCACAGATTGCCTTGTACAGATCGAAAACAAGCCCACCGAATCAGGATAGGAGACTAACGACCGAGCAATAGACCGATTCGATTTGTAAGGACAGCTGTCTCATTGTCTGCGCACTGGCCGCAAAACAGCCAAGTTCACAGCATGATTGAGCAGAAACCGAGCATCGAAAGAGTAGTAATTGAATCATCGAACCAGCGTTTGAGCCTTACTTCCCCCTGTGAGCGCGCCGTCACGATGTGCTCCGCTCCTAGTGCCGAGTTCTCGGACACAAAAGTGCTGAATGTTGTGACGCGGAGCAGCGATGGGAACCTGAAGCTCCGTGCGCGTTGCTACTGATGCGTAACGCTCAGGGGCAAGCCATGGAGTTTCCTGGTACGGCTCGTCGAGCCAGGACAGGTCCGACCAACGTGAATCGGGTGGCCCTATCTGGAAATACCGCTTGGGTACGGAATGACTCGCAAATTGGGCACGCGACGGAATTCCCCAGCATTGGTTGTCAGTAACTCGTAGTCAACCATCAAAGCGGTGGCTGCAATCCAATTATCGTGTGGGCCGATCGTAGTTCCATTGCTCGTCAGTTCTGACACAATTCTGGCATGAATGTCTGCCACTCTTGAATCAATCGGCAATACGACGACGTTCGAGAGCACTGTCTGAACAAACAGAC
>JBIJCS010000374.1:0-5097 GCA_044344575.1 Pirellula sp.
AGACGATGGATCGAATGATTTTTCGGAAGCGTTGATATCCGTTGAGTGAGCGTTGGCTAAGTCGACCGTTGATCACAGCGATAGGGATTTTTCTGCGTGTGGAGAGTCGGATCCAATTTGGCCAAAGTTCTAATTCGGCCAGGATGATCAGGTCGGGTTGAACGCGCGAGAGAGCATTTGAGATAGCCCAGCTAAAATCCATGGGGGCGTAGCTAACGGTATGTTTGTTGTAGAGTTTACATGCCAGAGTGAAACCGGCGTCGGTTGAGGTTGTCACTAAGATTTTCGCGAGGGGGAATTCGCGTTCAGCGCGTTCGACGAGAGGGCGGATGACTTGCAACTCTCCTACGCTCACTGCGTGAAACCACAGAGTTTTGCTTTCTGAATTCTGTGGGATTCGGGGTAGCAATCCCCATAGTTTGCATTTCCATCCGTGGCGGTACCTGCCTTGGGTGACTCTGCGCCAGAGCATCCAAGGGGAGAACAGGAGTAGCAGTAGTATGTAGAGTAGGTTGAGAAACCAAGTCATAGCGATCAGTAGTCGGTGCCTAATGCGAGTCCATCATTGCGACTCTCGGTAGCACCTTCTAGGATTCCTCGTTCCCAGTCGATTCGAATACCTTGGTAACCACCCATTGAAGCTTTGGAAGGTTGGACGACGTGTCCTCGTTGTTGGAGGGCTTCGATGGTCGCGGAGGGGAGTCCGGATTCGTAGTGTACGATTCCCCCTTTGGGATCGGCGGGCAGACCAGTAGGGGTGGCACTACCTTCGTGTCGAACACGGGCGGCATCGCCGGCCATTTGAATATTCATACCGAAATCGATCCAGTTTGTTAGGACTTGTACTTGGCCTTGGGGTTGCATATCTCCGCCCATGACACCGAAGACGAAGACAGGTTTTCCGTCACGCGTGACGAGGGAGGGGATGATGGTGTGGAAGGGGCGTTTTTGGGGTTCGAGGCGGTTGGGATGTTGGTCATCAAGCGAGAAGAGGTTACCACGATTTTGGAGGGCGAAGCCGACATCACCGGGTACGACTTGGCTTCCGAAGCCATGGAAGTTGCTTTGGATGAGTGAGCAACAATTGCGTTGTTCATCGACGACACATAAGTATACGGTATCACCGTCGATCAGTTTAGGATCACCTGCTGGGACATCTGTCAAAGCGGTATTTAGTGAAAGTCGTTTATTTTGAAGGTTACCGTATTCCTTGCTGGCGAGTTGTTTTACGGGGACATCGGCCATGGCCATATCTGCATAGAATCTTGCTCTATCTGCGTATGCAAGTTTTTTTGCTTCGATCAAAAGGTGAGTGGATTCTGGGGAACCCCATCCGTAGGTTTTTAAGTCGTGTTGTTCGAGTATGTTGAGCATTTGCAAGACAGCAAGGCCTTGGCCGTTGGGTGGGATTTGCCAGACGTCGAATCCGCGATAGTTGGTTGAAATTGGTTCGACCCATTGATTGTGATGGTTTTGGAAATCTTCGATTTGAAAGTAGCCGCCATTGGCGTTGCTGAAGGCGACGATTTTCTGAGCGATTTCCCCGCGATAAAAAGCATCCGCTCCACCTTCGGCGATTGCGCGATAGCTTTTGGCTAATTGTGGGTTTGCGAAGACATCTCCGGCGCGTGGAGCGCGTTGGCTTTGTAGGAGAAAGGTAGCGCGGGAGTCAGCCCAGGGTTTGAATGATTGTTCGGTTTTTGCCCAGTATCCGGCAATGATTGGAGAGACTGGAAAACCGTCTTCGGCGATTTTGATAGCGCGGGCCAAGATTTGCTTCATGGGTAGCTTGCCATGTTTTGCGTGCAGGTCGAACCAACCTGCCACGCAGCCTGGCACGCTCCAGGAGAGAGGTCCGTAGAGTGGGATCTCTTTCAGTTGCTTCTCTGCGAAGACTTGACGGTTCAGAGAAGCTGGTGATCGGCCTGATGCGTTCAATCCGGTCAGGGATTGAGTTTTGGAGTCCCAAACGATGGAGTATAGATCTCCGCCGATGCCGCAGCTCATTGGTTCAACGACACCTAGGACAGCGTTAGCTGCGATTGCCGCATCGACAGCGTTACCTCCTTGTTGGAGGATTTCGATCGCAGCGGCCGTTGCGCGAGGGTCTGAGGTGCAGGCCATGCCTTTCTTTGCAACGACGACGCTACGGCTTTGGTTTTTCGGGCCCATTGGACGATCGTAGCGACCGACATCTGGCGATTTCTTCTGTTCGACTTGTTGAGCTAATCCGCTATGCAAGTTGACTGACCAACACAATCCAAACGAGAGGATAGATAGGGTAGGTATGCGATGAAGTACGTGCATCAAATTGCCTCCGTGAAGGACGCGGAGGCAGTGAGTGAGATCGCGAATTGGATCTCAGTTACCGTTTGACCGCGTAGTGGAAGTAACCAATCATCATTTCTTCGAACGTCTGATCTCCCCAAGAGACCCACGACTTAGGATCTGGATTGTTGAGGTTACCGTCCGAGTTGTCAAATGTTGCGTCGCATCGAATCCTGGTTCCCGCTGGAACTTGGATGGGTGTTTCGAGTCGATACTCTGTTTGCCAGTTGAAATCATAGCGGGGAATATCCAGGACGACTTCGCGTTGCTTTCCTGGATAGATAATGGTGTATTTAAAAGATTGGCCACGTACGTGCATATGGGGACTGAAGGAAAGCAGTTGGCATTCGGGAAGTTTTTCGGGGAGTGTTGCGGTAACGGGGTGTCCAGTGGCGTGGGGGGGAATTTGAAAACCCGTATTGACGGCGCTTGTGGTGATCACTTCGTGAGTCACGGTCTTGGGATCGGTGAACAAAAAGCCGATTTTGCTAAGGTCCTCCGTCGCCGTGCCATTGGGGGTGTAATGGATTTGGAAAATCAATTCGCTGTTTGCGGGTATTCGCTTTGCGTATCCGGTGGGCATCAATTCTGCTCGGGTACCTGGAACGTATCCGGCTAGAAATGTTCTTGCACCACCGAGGTCACGTTTACGACTTCCTTTTGGACGGACGAAGACCAAAACGTGGTGGACGACATCGCGGGCACCGGGGACAATTTCCATGCCTTTGACCCAAAGTTCATTGTCGTTTTTCATGTCTGCGCGAAAGTACTGGTAGTTGATCACCCCCTGACTGGGGACTTGGTATGCAGAATCGCTCATAGGGATCACGAGATCGGGGGCTTGTGGTAGCAACCATCCGTTTGAATAAGCGATAGGTTTAGGGGCTTGTGCAAGGTCACCTTGTGGAGTGCCTATTTCGACCCATGTTTCGAGCGTTGAGAGTTCTTTTTCGCTGAGGGATCTATCGTTTGCGAATTTGGCGTGATTTGGGGTGGCATGCCATGGTGGCATGGTCCGATTTTGGGTGACTTCTACGATCATATCGGCCCAGGCGGCGGCGTCTTCGTAGGAGGAAAGGTCCATAGGTCCGATATCACCTTCGTGGTGGCAAGAGACGCATCGGGCTTGCAAGATTGGAGCGACATGTTCTGCATATGTGATTGCGGTTTGGCCAGCTTCGAGGGTTTTGGACTTTTTGTGATGGGAGCGTCCGATCAAGCACCCGGGTGCGGAGGTAACGGAGACGGAGATGGGGCGATCGGCTAAGAGGGCTTCGACCGCGTCTACGAACTCCGATGAGGTTGTTTGTTCTTTTGCGTATCCGATACCGAATTGGTCATCGATTCGGCCTCGATAGAGGATGACGCCTGATTGATCGATCAAGCATATTTCGGGGGTTCTTGTAGCACCGAGCAAGTCGGCCAGGGATTGATCAGGATCTTTAACGAAGGGGATCGACAGTTGATGCTTTCGGGCATGGGCACCCATGTCGGCGAGGGAGTCTTGGACATTCGGATCCACGGCAACGAAGTTGATACCGGCGGCGTGATATTTCTTGTTCAAGGCTTCGATGCGAGGGGTGTATTGTTTTGCTAGTGGGCATTGGGTTCCGAGGAACACGACTGCGGTGGCTTTGGAACCTTTCATAGAGTTCCATGTCCACGCTTTGCCTTGATAGTCTGTTTTTTCTACTTGACGTAATCGTTCGAGAATGGAGGTAGGTTCGTCAGCCCAAAGCACCATGGCCCCTGGTTCCGAGCAGAGGCATACCGAGAGGATGGATAGCATGGAGGCGATCATCGTATGGACGCGGATTGCGAGAAGATGGAGCCTGTGGGAAAAGGCTTGTTGATTCTGTTGGTGTTGCATTTCTATTCCTATTGGATTTTCAGTTAAGGTTTCCGTTGAAAAACGCTTGTGCGTCCCAGTAGGGCAACGCAGATTAGTTTACGGTAAGCTAAGCCCATGTGGAGATTGGATGGGTTAGGATATGGGTGTCCCAGGCATTCGTTCAAGCGGTGTGGATCTTGGATTCCGTTCCAGATCAGTTGTTTGTCGTTTTGATGAGGAGGTCTTGCTGGCGTCATTATTTGAAGCCAGCGGGGATAGGTTACAATGATAGCCAGCCTAATTACTAGAGAATTTACTGGAGCAAAGGTCAAAGAGAAGATGAGTATTTTATCGCGATTTAGGGGCGTATTCGAGGATTTACGAGTCGGACGGATTTATTCGCGTGGTTTGTTATTGGGGGCATTTGTTTCTGTATTTGGTTTTGGAGTGATGGGTGCTGAGCCGTTGGAAGATAGTACGTTGCCGCTTTGGGGCGAAGGTGCGCCTGGGGCGTTGGGTAGTGAGTCGAAAGATGTTCCCAAGATAACGGTGCGTCGCGTTGCATCCGAAGTGCCAACGGGTGCGTTGATCATTTGTCCGGGAGGGGGATATGGTGGATTGGCGATGGATCACGAAGGGACGCAGATGGTGGAGTGGGCGAATTCGTTGGGGCTCACGGCGGTGCTTTGTGATTATCGGCATCGGGGTAAGGGATATGGGCATCCGGCGCCGCTTCAGGATGCGCAGAGGGCGATACGGATGGTTCGCGCGAAGTCAGGCGAATGGAATATTGATCCGAGCAAGATTGGCATCATGGGATTTTCTGCAGGTGGGCATTTGGTATCGACGGTCATTACGCAGTTCGACGGAGGGGACAAGGAGTCTACGGATTTGATTGCGAGGGAATCGTCACGTCCTGACTTTGCGATTTTGTGTTA
>JBIJCS010000375.1:0-5084 GCA_044344575.1 Pirellula sp.
CCGTGACCAACAGACCCACCCAAGCCGCCATCAATAGCGGATTCATATCGATGTTCTGTACACCTTCGACCCAAGCGGGACTCCAACCAAACCAATCCGTCGATGGCTTGGGTGTCGGAGTCATCGTCACCGCTGCCGACTGACCGACAAGAGCTTCTAGTCCCTGAATGAGCAATGGCTGCCCAAAGGTATAGGACGGCACACCACCTGACCGCAGCGGTAACTCACTGATCAACCCAACAATCGCAATGGGTATCGCGACGAGTAAACCTGCCAAGGGGCCTGCGATTCCAATGTCGAAGATCTGCCTGCGATCCGCTTGCCGACCATCCATCAAAATCACTGCTCCGCAAGTCCCAATCGGACTGATCGGAAACGGAATGAACAACGGAGGCGTCGAACGTATCTGATACCAACGCGTTACGATGTAATGCCCCAATTCGTGGGATCCAAGAATCGCAGTTAGTGCCAACGAGAACAACAATCCCGGGTACCAGTTCGCCAAGACGCTACGACGAACCTCAAAAAGCGACCCTTGGGAAAAAGCAGCTTCGATCGTCTCCACAGGTGCCCAAACCGTCAGGCCTGCCCAAGTCATCGAAACGATTGACGCCATCAACAAAATGACCGGTAGCTTCCATCGCCGATACAGGGCAAGCCGAGACGACTCGCCGGGCGGAAACCGTAACTCGCTTGGAGACCGGGCAACTTCTGGAGACCGGGTAACTTCTGGAGACCCTGCAACGTCCTCGAGAGGATCACCCTCAGCACCCTTCGATTCCACTAATCGCTCCTTCGAAACTGTCGTATCATCCATTGCCATCGGACCACTTCGTTGTCGCCAAGCTTACCAAAGCGTGCCGTCTGGATAAAACCGCCAAATAACTAGCCAAAGAACTCTTGCCCCGAAACTCCCGCAATAACTCAAACTGATTCGATCGCAACTTCTTAAAGAAGGACTCGACCAAGGAATCCCGGACGGCCGCTCCTCCCTGGGAGGTGACCTGGGCCACGAATCCCGAGTCCTTGGCAGAATCGCCACCTTGGGCAAGACGGATCGAATCCGTCACCACGTCTTGGACCAACCCGGCGAAACGATCGCAAAAGGTTCTCCAAGCCTGCGCATCACCTGATACGCAAGTCTCAATGAGACTGCGGTCTAATTCAGAAAGAGCCAATGGATTGCTCCCATGCAGAAACGAAATAGCTGAAAACCCTAGTTGCCTTGGATTTCGGTTGGAACCAATTCCCAGCTCTCGGAATCTTTAAATTCTAGATGCTCGACCGGTCGACAGCAAGCGAACGACGACACTGAGGTGTCCGTTCCTTGACAGGCTCAAGTCCGGTGCCTAACATGCCGTCGTTTTCGTCGTTTACTGTTTTTGCCCGCTGGAAAGGTTCTCGCAGCCATGGCCCACATCGTTACCCAACCTTGCGTAGGATGCCGATATACCGATTGCGTCGTCGTTTGCCCCGTTGAGTGTTTCTACGAAGGGGACAAGATGCTTTACATTCACCCCGATGAGTGCATCGACTGCGAAGCTTGCGTCGCAGAGTGCCCAGTAGAAGCGATTTTCCACGAGGACAACGTCCCAGCGGAATGGAAAAGCTACATCGAGCTCAACGCAGAGATGGCACCACAGTCCAAAGTCATCACAGAAAAGAAGAAGCCTTTGGCTGATTCCTAAGCCATTGGGTTTGGTTCTTTCTCTCAGTTGCTTCTTTGCTGATTTGGGGCTGTTTCTCATCAGCCGTTTCGTACGACCGGGTCACGGCCCGGTTTTCTGACCAATCGCCATTTTTGCTGGGGTGTACCTGCGCAAATCCCAGTCAATTCGTGGTGGTAGCCACTCTTCGGAGGTGCCGACCTCCAATTCGATCGCGAATAGCGACCCGACGGGGGCCAATGCGATCCACCCTTCCATGGCACTGCGAATCTCCGCGCCGTGCTCTTCCCACATCGAATAGGGAGGGCAGCAAAAGACGACCCAAGCACCTGCGGGTTCGAGTTGCAATCCCTTCAAATTCTCTGCTAGATTCTTCGACCACCTCAATACATCCTCGTGAAGCACTGTCAGTCGGTCCGACAAGCCCAGTTCCTTGGCAAAACCACGGATCGTCTCCGCCCCTGTCTTGAGCACTTCCCAAACACATGCATGTTTGGCCCCCCGAGAGAGCGACTCAAAAGCCATCACGCCAGATCCACCAAAAAGATCGAACGCCAAGTGATCTTCTAGCGTACCACCGAGCAGGTTCATCACTGCTTCCCGCGTGCGGTCTTTCATGGGACGTGTCCGTGGATCGCATGGGAATTGAAGGCGACGGGAGCGTAACTCACCGGCGATAATCCGCAGGGTTACCACGTCCGTTGGACGGTTGGCGCGATTGGATGATTCGCGGGTCGGTTGATCACGATTTGGTTTTTTCACGGCAAATTGGGACTTCTCAAAAATCGATCAGGTTCAAAACAGCACAGGTTCAAAATATCCGGTGTAACTCATGGTTTATGGTATCCTGTCAGAATAGCTAGTGCTCTTTCGCAATTCCGCAATGAGCACATCAAGGCCCCAGAAAAACGCAGCATGACAACGAAAGCTTTCTTCCTCCAATCTGCTCTGATTCCGTGTTTGCTCTTCGGGGCCGTGGATTCTGCGCAGCGATCCTTTGCACAATCCGATTCCCCGACTGTCTCGCCGGGCAACCCACCGGTTATTCCAACGAATCCGCTTAGTGGGAAAGCCTCGGGTGCTGCCCAGCCCTCGAGCAGTAAACTCACCCCAGAGGAACGCCAACGGCGCAAAGCAGCCAAAGAACAAGCGGAAATGCAGGCTGAGCAACTTCGTATGGATACCTACGGGGTTATCCCCGAGGATGACCTCAGCCCCCTCGCCGCCGAGTACCGACAATCCTACGCGGCATTTAAAGAGACCTTGGTCGCGTTTGCAGACGCACACGCACGCATCCAATACCGAATGGGGGAAGCCATCCCCAACATTGCCCGCGAGAAGTGGCTCGAAGGCCTCCAGGACACTCATCGAGCCCTGGTCAAATGGAGGGCGAACATCGCAAAACTCTACGGTAGCGCACCCGACAAATACCCCAACCTTGGCCTGCTCTTGAGCGAAATGCTCGTCACCGACGGAAATGCCGACCGTCTCGACGACTGGACCGCGCCCGCGAAAACCCTTTTGGAAGCCAAGCAGCATGTCGATGACCAGGTCCTCCTGTACGCAGGCTATGCAGGGTTCATGAACTGCGACTTTGATCTTGCGCAACAAGCCTGGGGGACGCTTCAACAGGCCGGAAAACTACCGGAACAAGAAGCCCGAATGCTTCAAGAAATCCCCACTATCTCTCAGTCTTGGGAAACGGAAAAGCAACGCCGTGAAGAAGACAAACAGAAAGACAACCCTCGTGTGGAAATCATGACCACCAAAGGGACGATGATCGTGGAGCTCTTTGAAGACGACGCCCCCGAGTCCGTCGCGAATTTCATCTACCTTGTCGAAAACGGTTATTACACCCGCAAACCCTTTTTCCTTGTCAAGCAACACTGGCTCGCGCAAACCGGTTGCGAAAAAGGGGATGGAAAAGGAAGTGCCGGCTTCACGATTAAGAGCGAAGCTCAGGCGCCTAGCCGTAGAAACCACTTCCGAGGTTCCCTTGCCGTCCCCATTGGATTCAATGCGCAGACCCAAGAAACCGACTTCAACTCCGGGGGAGCCCAGTTCTACTTCTCGTTTCTTCCACTCCCTTTGGTAGACGGCAGGCACACCGTATTCGGACGGGTTGAGTCAGGAATGGAGGTCCTTGGGATGCTCAAAGTCCTTAACCTGACCGACGAAGAAGAACGAAAAAACCAAGAGCTACGCCCAGATACGATTATCCGAGCCACCGTCCTGAAGAAACGGAATCACGATTATCGTCCCACCCCCGTCTTTGGAAAACTACCCCGCTGACCTCAGGCAAGGGTCGTTGCTGAGCTTGCTCCGTCCCCGGATGCAGCGGCCCCGGATGCAGCGTCCCCGGATGCAGTGGCCCTGGTAGCGACGCGATTAGCTGCAATGGTAGCGACGCTGGCAGCGACGATGCCCACCGGTTCTAAGACTTGACCGACACCACCTTTTCCACTATCTTCCTAAGCCCGATCGGCGGGTCCATTTCTTGTTACACGAGGAAGCGATCCGTTGCCTGCCTTGCGGATGTGGCGGAATTGGCAGACGCGCTAGACTCAGGATCTAGTGGCCTAATACATACGGCCGTGGAGGTTCGACCCCTCTCATCCGCACTCACTGTAATTGCGTGCCGTTCTTGTTCGACGAACGATCTTTGAAATGCCTAAAGACTTCCTAGCCGGAATCCAGCCCGAATATGATGTAGTCGTCATAGGTTCTGGGTTAGCCGGGATGACCTCTGCAAACATTCTCGGGCGCGCTGGTCATCGCGTTCTATTGCTTGAACAACACTACAAGCTTGGTGGACTAGCCACTTGGTTTAAACGCCCAGGCGGGCACACCTTCGATATCTCTCTGCATGGCTTTCCGTATGGGATGCTCAAAAGCTGCAGACGCTACTGGAACGAGGAAATCGCTTCGAACATTGTTCAGCTCAAGAACATTCGATTCGACAATCCGATGTTCTCGTTGATGACCACCTACAATCGCGAAGACTTCACCGACCTGCTTGCAACCCGTTTCGCAGTACCTCGCGAAACCGTCTCTGCATTCTTTGACACGGCGCGTGGAATGAATTTCTACGACGATCAGTCGATGAGCACCCGGGAGCTCTTTGAAAAGTTCTTTCCGGGTCGCCAAGACATCGTGCGGCTATTGATGGAACCGATCACCTATGCGAACGGTTCGACCCTCGAAGACCCCGCAATTACGTACGGGATCGTCTTTTCGAATTTCATGGCCAAGGGAGTTTTTATCTACGAAGGTGGGACGGACGACCTCGTGAGCAAGATGCAAGCGGAGATGACTCGCAATGGGGTCGACACCCGTATTAAATGCGACGTATCGAAAATCAACGTCGACCGTAAAGGTGTGCGGGGTGTCGTCGTCAACGGGCGCGAAATCAAATGC
>JBIJCS010000027.1:0-16896 GCA_044344575.1 Pirellula sp.
CGAATTCTTCGGGAATCCGAATCAATTCTTTTTCACTCAATACAATTCAGCATCGATCGATCTATTCAAGGGTGACAGTGTTTTTCGACCGTTTGACTGGCGATTCAAAGCGAACTTCATTTTCAATCAAAACTACTTGAAGGTCGAAGAGTTGGGGGTAGTATCTCCGGATGTTCGCGATGGGACAAATCGTCACCGCACAGATTGGGCGATTGAGGAATGGTTCTACGAATCGAAGATCGCTGATATGAGTCCGAATTACGACTTTGTGTCCGTGCGAGCGGGTTCTCAGTTTTTTACTAGCGACTTTCGTGGGTTTATCTTTGCAGATACGAATCGCGCGGTGAGGGTCTTTGGGAATCGCTTGAGCAATCAAGACCAGTACAACGTGATTTGGTTCGATCAGACGGACAAGGACACGAACAGTTTGCTCAACACTTTTGATGACCGCCATCAGAATACGTTGATCTTGAATTACTACCGAAACGATTTTGTGTTTCCCGGATATAACACGCAGGTCTCGTTCCACTACAATCGCGACAAAGCAAGTTTCAAGTTCGATGACAATGGTTTTTTGGTAAGGCCTGACCCGGTGGGTGTGTATGCACCGCACCAAGTTGACGCTTATTATTTGGGTTGGGCGGGGAACGGTCACATCAACCGAATCAACGTAAGTCACGCTGCTTATTATGTAGCGGGGAATGACGAGTTGAATCCACTGGCTGGTGCTCAGCAAGATATCAATGCATTCATGGGGGCTTTAGAGCTTTCCTATGACCGCGATTGGGCACGTTTTCGTTGTTCGTATTTTTATGCATCTGGGGATTCCGATCCTACAGACAGCCAAGCGAACGGGTTCGACGCGATTTTTGATAATCCAAATTTTGCCGGAGGGGAGTTCAGCTACTGGAATAGACAGCAAATCAAGCTTTTTGGGGTAAATTTGGTTCAGCGTCAGAGTTTGATTCCGAATTTGCGGAGCAGTAAGTTTCAGGGGCAGACGAATTTCGTGAATCCGGGAATCCAGTTGGTAAATGCTGGCTTTGATGCGGATCTAACGACCAAGGTCAAGTGGATCAATAACGCGAACTACCTTTGGTTTAATCATACTGGGCCGTTAGAGATCTACACGTTTCAGGGGAAGGTCCGTGATGAAATCGGCCTGGATTTGAGTACAGGGATTGAGTACCGTCCGTTGTTGAACAACAACGTTTTATTTGTCGGAGGCGTGTCGGGATTGGTGGTTGGAGATGGATTTCGCGACCTCTATCAACCGCTCTATGGAGAGGTACCAAACCTTGCTGCAGGATTCTTTGAAGCGGTCTTCGAGTACTAGAGGCTGTCATCAACAGCACAGTGATTATCTAGCGTTGCCCCGTTGGATGGGCGATTTGAAATCAAAGGGGATTTGTGCATGTTAAGGGAGCGACCTTCGAAGCGTAAAGCCGCGATGCATGGGACTGTAGATCGCACTGTAGTTTTCGAGTGCGTTTGGAGTTTTTTGCATTTCGCATTTTGTTTATTGGTTCTCTTGGGGGTGTTTCCTTGTCGCGTTGATGCGCAGGTTGTCGGAGCGAGTGCCAACGTTCACACGGGGGGGGCTGGGCAACCGGTCACGACGAAGTCGTTTTCGGGCAAGCCGGGTACGAAATTTCATACACCGAGTGTGCCCGTTCCGCGTGGCGAGGATCCTTGGGGCCCGGCAAAAGCTTTGGGTATTGCTGGGAACGCGTCGTATCCGATCCCTGAAGATCTGTGCAACGTGGACATGCTACGGCAGAGTCGCGAAGATGCGTTGCTTAAGGGGCAGTCGTGTATTCACTGCCACACGGATGTAGGTACGATGCATGCACCGAATACGATTCAGATCGGATGCACGGATTGTCATGGTGGAAATGCCAACGCATGGACAAAGGAAGCTTCGCACGTGCAGCCAAAGTATCCCGCGTTATGGCCATCGTCAGCGAATCCTGTGCGCTCTTATGCATTGATGAATTACGAGAGCCCCGAGTTCGTGCGATTTATGAATCCTGGTGACTTGCGAGTCGCTCACATTGCTTGTGGCCAATGTCATGCGAACGAAGTGTTGCAGCTTCGCAAGAGCATGATGACACATGGATGTATGTTATGGGGCGCAGCGATTTACAACAATGGTGGTTCACCGACCAAATGGGCTAGGTATGGGGAAAGCTATTCGATGCATGGGCAGCCGCAGCGGTTGCAAAACGTACCGGCCCCGACGCAGTACGAGGTCGACTTCAAAGGAATGATACCTTATTTGGATCCTTTGCCGCGATTCGAAGCATCGCAGCCGGCGAACCTCTTGAGGATTTTTGAACGTGGTGGGCGGTTTCGTGCAGAGATTGGGATTCCAGAGCGGACAGAGGAGCCAGGGCGACCAAGAGAGCGATTGAGCAATCGTGGGCTGGGAACTGAGAACCGGACTGATCCAGTAATGGTCGGTTTGCAAAAGACACGACTGTTGGATCCTACGTTGAACTTTTTGGGCACGAATGATCATCCTGGAGACTATCGCAGCAGTGGCTGTAGTGCTTGTCACGTTGTTTATGCCAACGATCGGTCTCCCACTGCTTCTGGACCGTTTGCGAAGTATGGGCATCGAGGGTTGGCGGCTTCCGAGAAGGATGATTGGGTCAAATACATCGATCCAACGATTCCCAAGGATGAGCCGGGGCATCCGATTCAGCATTTGTTCACCAACAGTATTCCCACGAGTCAGTGTATGGTCTGTCATATTCACCCTGGGACAACGGTGATCAACACCTATTTGGGGTATATGTGGTGGGACAACGAAACCGACGGCCAATGCATGTATCCCAAGACGCAAAAGAACCCGACAGCCGAAGAGATGGTCGAAGCGTCTTGGTCTAATCCCGAAGAGTCTGCTGCGAGAGGGTTGTGGGGTGACCCCAAATTCTTAGAAAATGTTAGTGACTTGAACGGGCAATTGCAGCACACACAGTTTGCGGACTTTCATGGGCACGGTTGGGTGTTTCGAGCGGTGTTCAAGAAAGATCGAGTCGGGAACTTGCTCGATCATAGTGGTGAGAAAATTGAATCTCCAAGCACCCCGGATTTGATGGCGGGGGTGGAACCATCGAACGAGTTTGAGAAGATCCATGGCAAGCAGCGGGATGGCGTGCCGGTACACTTGATGGACATCCACATGGAAAAAGGAATGCACTGTGTTGATTGTCATTTTTATCAAGACGGTCACGGGGATACCAAATTGTATGGAGAGGTTCGGGCTGCCATTGAGATCCAATGTGTCGACTGCCACGGTGACGCTTCGCAGAATTTGATCGATAAGGTAGATCAGGAGGTCAAGCGAGGGTTACCTGCCCAGTTACCCACAAGCGGTCCTGCTTCTGGCGAGCAACCGACGAATTTATTGGCATTGCGCACAGCGTTTGGCAAACCGCGTTTTGAGATTCGACGCATTCCCGGGCGCAAGCCTGTGTTGATCCAAAGAAGCAATGTAGAGAAAGACCTTGAGTGGGTTGTCACGCAAACTGCAGAAACGATTGATCCGGAAAGTGACTCGTATAATCCCAGGAGTCACATGGCGAAGACCGTGCACGTGGAGGAGGACGGCAGCATGCGTTGGGGAGGCAAGCCCCAGGAGGGGAAGTGTGCGCACCACAACAAGAACATGAATTGCATCGCTTGCCATAGTTCGTGGAACCCGAGTTGTTTCGGATGTCATCTTCCTCAGAAGGCCAACATCAAGGCACCGAATTTACACAATGGAGGGGAGGTGTCTCGGAATCGAATCTCGTATAACTTTCAAACGTTGCGTGACGATGTTTTCATGATTGCTCGGGATGGAAATGTTACTGGTAATCGAATTGGTCCGGCTCGCAGTTCCTGTGCGATACACGTTGGGAGTTACAACAGCAATCGTGAGTCCATCTATGTCCAGCAGCAAACGATTAGCGGTGAGGGGCTCAGCGGAATTGCGTTTAGCACGAATGTGCCGCACACCGTCCGAGGTGGAAGCGGTTGGGATCCGAGTCATGCAACTCGGCCTCCGGGGACTTACGAGACGAAGTCCTGTACCGACTGCCACATTTCGGTGAACAATGACAACAATGCGATCATGTCGCAGCTCCTGATGCAAGGGACGGGAGCGACGAACTTCATTGGCAAATACTGTTGGGTAGGTGCTGGCGAGCATGGGCTAGAGGGTGTTGTGGTTACCGAGCAAACCGAGCCGCAAGCGGTGTTTGGAAGTACGTTGCATCAAATTGCTTATCCAGAAAACTACCGCAAGCATGTTGAAGAGAATCATCGCGAGTTAGAGCATGCGCACGAGCATCCGGGACGAGACGTTCTCGAGGCGTTGAGTCCGAAGTTTGGCAAGCCTGAGATACTTTCATTGCAGCATCGCGGTGAATATCTGTACGCGGCGTGTGGCGAAGGTGGACTACGGATCTTCGACATCGCCTTCATCGATCACAAAGGGTTTGCGGAGCGGATTACGACAGCACCTGTCTCGCCGCTTGGGCAACGTTTTTACGTTAGGACGAAGTACGCCACGAGTGTAGCAGCACCGACGACGATTGCACCCGATCCCACACGGACGCACCGTCCAGAGAACTTTGAGCAAGCGGTTCCGGGCTTATACGCTTACATTTACGTGACCGACAAGTATGAGGGGCTGATCATGGTATCGGCAGCTACGCTGCTCGATGGTAATCCGGCAAACAATTTCCTGGAACGAGATGTTACGTTCAATCCAGACGGATTGCTATGTGGTGCCACTGCGGTAACGATTGCCGGGAATTATGCCTATGTTTGCTGTGATGCGGGGTTAGTAGTTGTTGATTTGGTGGAGCCGACCAACCCCAAAGTGGCATCGGTGGTTGTAAATGATGTGGTGCGTAATCCGACGAGTGTAGCTGTGCAGTTTCGCTATGCGTTTGTGTGCGATGAGGAAGGGGTCAAGGTATTGGATGTAACCGAATTGTCCGCGCCAGAGTATGTGCACACCGTGGAACTGCATCACGCACATAGTATTTATCTGGCACGAACGTATGCGTACGTAGCGGCAGGGCCACAGGGGTTAGTGATTTTGGATATCACTGATCCTACGCGGGCGACTATCGATCAGGTTTACGACGCTAACGGACAAATCAACGATGCGCATGACGTGAAATTGGGAATCACCAATGTCAGTCAATTTGCGTATGTGGCGGATGGCAAAAACGGCTTGCGAGTCGTGCAGCTAACGAGCCCTGAGTTACCTGGAAATGACGGATACGCACCTCGACCGAATCCTTGCTTGGTTGCAACGCGCAAGCTACCTAAGGGTGGGCACGCTTTGTGTGTATCTCGGGGAATAGATCGAGACCGAGCGGTAGACGAATCAGGGAATCAGATTGCGGTTTTTGGTCGGGTTGGAGCAAGGCCATTGAATCGCGAAGAGGTATCGCGGATGACGCGCAAGCCGGGTGGCGGAGTATTGCAAGTCAGCGACGACCCTTTCGATACGCGGGTATACGATTTTCCCAGGGAGCTGTACGAGCGAGTTGGGATTCCCCAAAGCCGATGATCGCTCCGCGATCATCTCTAGGGTATGTGCAGCGGTTAGATGCGATGCTTTACGGGAATATTGGATGCGCGATTACCTTTTTATTGAAGGTAGAATTCCTAAGCCACCCAACCGCGAAACGTACCTTGGCCAGTGATGGTACCTTGGCCAGTGACGGTACCTTGGCCAGTGACGGCGCATTGGTGGGACGATGGATTGATCTGTGGATCGCGTCCCCCAGCACAACGCAGAAAACGGTTGGAATTCAAAGGAGCTTGGGATTGTATACAATCTGCATCTATTGTATACAATGACTACGAATAGATTGTTTGGTGGAAAACTGGAGCAGAACGCGGCTTGGAAGTCGTGCCTCCTTTATTTTTCTGGATTATTCCTCCTAGTACGAGTTGTTCCATGAGCAAATTTAGTGTGATTCCAACCGCCGATGAACTTCAGAAAATGCAACGGGACTTGAAGTTCTACCCCGTGGAGAATTCGGAACCCAAGGCACTGACGGCAAGTCAAATCGAGCACTACAACACTCAAGGATTCATCGCTCCCTTGGATGTCTATTCTCCTGCGGAAATCGCGGATATCCGACTCTACTTCGATCAGCTTCTCGAACGCGTTGTTGCCGAAGGTGGAAACAGCTATTCAATCTCTTCGGCGCACCTGAAATACGGACCGGTCTACGATATTCTCACCAATCCACGTATCGTGGAATATATCTCTGATCTCTTCGGAGAAAATGTGATCGCTTGGGGTTCGCACTTCTTCTGCAAAATGCCTCACGATGGCAAAACGGTCGCTTGGCACCAAGACGCCAGTTACTGGCCTTTGTCCCCCTCCAAAGCCGCGACGGTTTGGCTTGCGGTCGACGATGCCGATATCGAAAACGCTTGTATGAAATTCATCGCTGGCTCACACCACTTCGGTCACATGACGTACCGCGAGAGCGATAGCGCGGAACACAATGTTTTAAATCAGTCGATCGACAACGCCGAGCAGTATGGGCATGTCGTCTATGATCAACTTCAAGCTGGCCAAGTCTCCATTCATAGCGATTTGCTTTTGCATGGATCAGAAGCAAACGAGTCCTCGCGCCGACGTTGTGGGCTGACGCTCAGATATTGTGCTGCAAGCGTTCGTGCTGGGATGCAATGGAATGAAAAGGGGATTCATGTTCGAGGATCCGATGCCACTGGACATTGGTTTAATAATCCACGTCCTGAACGTGTGTTCTAATCGAGGGGCTTAGCGCGGCCTGGAAGGCCGCAGTACAGGACAGTGGGGGGATACTAGGGCGATGTGGGGCGCCTAGTAGTTCGGGTTGCTCGAAGTCGGCTTTGCACTACTCGATGACACGGTGATTGGGGGAAGTCCCAAGTCGACTCGGGCTGGATCAAGTAATCCTTGCGTGCGGCTCGATCCGCAACGAGTTACGCCGATCTCTCGAACCGCTAAGAGTGTTTCAAGATCTTTCACTCCCCCAGCGGCCTTGACTTGAACATGTCCCGCCGTGTGCTTGCGCATCAGCCGCAGATCGTCTAAGGTCGCGCCGCTCGTACCATATCCGGTAGAGGTCTTGACCCAGTCTACGTTCAACTCACTACATATACGGCATAGTTCGATTTTGTGGCTTTCTTGCAAGTAGCAGTTTTCGAAGATGACTTTGATCTTTTGTCCGGCAGCATGTGCCAATTCGGTAAGCAACCCGATTTCGTCTTGCACGTAACCCCATTGACCGCTTAGGGCTTGGCCGATGTTGATCACGATATCTAGCTCTTCACACCCATCCTCGATCGCTGCGATTGCCTCTGCTCGCTTGATTTCGGTCTTGTGCCCTCCATGAGGAAATCCGATGGTTGTCGAAGCCTTTACGGTGGATCCTGCGAGCCTATGGGCGCAACGTTTCAAGTAATACGGCATGATGCAAACGCTCGCGACATCATAAGCGAGTGCGAGGTCGATTCCGCTTTCGAGATCGGCTACTGTCATGGTAGGAACCAATAGCGAGTGGTCGATCATCTTTGCTAGTTCGTTATAGGAAACCTTTATCATGCCTTCATACTTTCTCGCTCGAAAATAGGGTGGGTTTGCGGTATAACCGCCAACGTACAGGGATACGAAGTCTTTCCCTGTCTTTCCAGTCCAGTATCACTCCAACGTACCGCATTCTATCATGCAACACCGAAAACTAGGAACCAGAGATCAATGGCGTCTTGCGGAATCCTTTGTTCGCAACCGTCGCGATTTTCTGATGGCAGGAGCGTCTTTGGCCATTTTGCCTCTCGCTGCAGAAATTGCACCGGGTTTAACACGTTCCCGCTTGAACTGGGCCGATGATCCGTTTTCGATGGGGGTGGCGTCCGGCGACCCTGCTACGGATGGCTTTGTACTCTGGACCCGTTTAGCACCTGACCCGGTGCACGCAGAATCAACATCAACACTTGCGGGACTCGGCGACGATGCCGTCGAGGTTACTTGGGAGATCTCAGAAGACCCTGCGATGCGCAAGATCCTCAAGAGTGGTAAGACGCTTGCTACACCGCAATTAGGTTACTCGGTGCACGTCGAAGTGCACGGTTTGAATCCGAATCAGTGGTACTGGTATCGGTTTCAAGTGGGTGATGCGATCAGTCCGATCGGACGCACACGGACCAGTCCAACGCGCGACCAAAAAGTAGAGCAACTCCGGTTTGCATTTGCGTCTTGCCAGCACTATGAAGCGGGTTTGTACACAGCTTACGAACACATGGTGGCCGAAGAGCTCGATTTGATCCTGCACCTTGGGGATTACATTTACGAAGGACCTGCCGGCAAAAACAAATTGCGGCAACACAACAGTCCAGAGATCGTCAGTCTCAATGACTACCGCAATCGCTATGGACTTTATAAGTCCGATGCAAACTTAAAAGCAGCGCACGCCTATGCACCTTGGTTGGTCGTTTGGGATGACCATGAATTTGATAATAATTGCGCCGGATTGATTTCCGAAGAACTCTGGGTCGATCCGCGTGAATATGCAATTCGCCGTAGCAATGCATATCAAGCGTACTACGAGAATCAGCCTTTGCGCTCCGCTGCGATGCCCAATGGACCCGATATGCGTCTGTATCGCGACGTAGCTTTTGGGAACCTCGCGAGCTTTGCGATGCTCGACACCCGCCAATATCGGTCGGATCAACCCAATGGGGATCGCGCTGGTAAAATTGAAGGTGCTGTACTACACCCCAAAGCGACGATGCTCGGCAAAGCTCAAGAAGCTTGGCTCAACGCACACTTAGAAGATTCCACGGCACGCTGGAACATCCTAGGGCAACAAGTCATGGTCGGACGTGTGGATCGAACGGCCGGTGAGGACAAGTCCTACAGCATGGACCAATGGTCGGGCTACGATGCTCCTCGCAAACGTCTCTTGGAGCAGATCAAACGATTGCCATCTGCCAACACTGTCGTTTTAACGGGAGATATTCACAGCAATTGGGCAAACGAACTCTATGTCGATTTCGATCGCCTCGAAGCTGGCCCGGTGGCGACGGAATTTGTAGGCACAAGCATCTCTTCGGGTGGTAATGGCTATGATCACGCCAAGCAAGAGAAAGAGCTTTACAGCGAAAACCCATTTGTGAAGTACCACAATGCGGAGCGAGGCTACGTTTCTTGTACGGTTACTCCAAACGCATGGAAAACCTTCTATCGAACGGTCGAATACGTCGATCGTCCGGGAGCTCCGCTTAAGACGCGAGCCGAGTTCACAGTCGAGCACGGTAAACCCAAGTTGGTTTCTTGATGCAGCACTAGAGACGGTAAGCGACAGCGTACTTTCGCCTTGGTTCACCAACGCAAGGCTTGGAGTGGACTGACGAAATCGTCCGTCCAAGCATGCAGGTGTTTCCGTTGGCTCGATGGACTGAGTTTCCCACGTGCTCCAGGCCAAGCGGGTAACTGGGAACCATGAGGAAAGAACAGCAGCCAGCGCACCTGTCCACTTTCGATGAGTAATGGCTGAAGATCCAGTGCTTGGCCTGTCAGGAAGAGGGTGGGTGCTAGGTCGAGATTTCGATTGGTGATGTTGATCGCGATTAGTCCGTTCGTCTCGAGGCGTTTGCGGTACAGTTCAAAAGCTTGTTGCGTTAGCAGGTGCGTCGGCAAGGCATCGTTGGAGAACGCATCGAGAACGAGGAGGTGGAATTTTGGGTTCCCTTCCGTTGTCGCGTCGTGTTGGAGCAAGACTCGTCCGTCACCGAGTAAAAGATTGGTTCGTCCGGTGTGGGACTTGAGGTAACGAAAATTGGATTGGGCCAAGTGTATCACAGCTGGAGACACTTCGTAGTAAGTCAGCGTATCGGCTTGATTTGCGTAGAGCGAAAGGGAGCCGGTTCCTAACCCCACGATTCCGACTTGTAAGGGTTCCGGGAAATGTTGATGGCACCAACCCCACGCCAACGCTACGCCAGAGTCTGATCGGTAGTAGGTAGTCGCGTCGGGATGCAGTGGTCCGGAGAAAGGTTCGGTACCGTGTCGTATTTGTCCGTGAAGCATTGCTCGGATTTTCTCTTGCGTGTTTTCCACAACACTGACTACTCCATAAAAATCCCGTTGCTTCGCGACAACTGCTTCGCGGTTGGGAGCTGCGACAACTGCTATGATCGCAAGTAATGCGAGGGTCGAACTGATCATCGTGACAGGCCACTGAACACGCCGAACCCAAGGGTTTGTCGTGACCGATGGAAATAGAGATGTTGCGTAGTAGCCACCCCCGGCGAGGATTCCTAAAGCCAGACCGAGATGGAGTTCCCAGTAATCGGTAAGCCAGATAGGAGCGATCAAGGACACGAATGCGCTGCCTAGAACTCCTCCAAATGAAATCCATAAGTAATATGCGGAGACCTGCGAAGCCGGTGGCCGAAGTGCGTAGATCAGGCCATGGCAAGCCAGCCCGATGAGTGTTACGACGAGAAGGTATCCGGCAAGAATTCCCCACCAAGGGACCCAAAGTTTGAAGATCAGCAAAAGCAAGGCGAGGCAAACGCCACAGCTAGCGGCAAGCCACTGCAGGTTCCAACGGGCTAAGGGAGCGAAGGAGAAGGCGGCCCACCAAGTGGCCAGGTAAACGGCGAGCGGAATGGACCAAATTCCTGGCACGATGATCCCAGCTTGGCTCGCTTGACTGGTCGCTGCCGACAATACAATCGAGGAGCACGCTGAAAGTGCGATCCACAGGGTGCAACGCCAAAACTCGATTGGAGTGCGAGTTGCAATGGTTGAGGGGGACGCGGAGTTGCTGTCATCCTGGAAATTGGTGAGATTCTCGTCAGGAATGCTTGGCGTAATGGTGTTGCGAACGCGTAAGGAGGTATACAGCCATACGCCGGCGAGAGCGACGTATACGCAGCTCCAAGCGAAGCGTTGAGTTTGCAGGCCGATGGTTGGCTCGATGAGGAATGGGTAAGAGAGGCAAGCGAATAGGGAGCTTAAATTCGACAGTGCGTACCAATGAAAAGGTTGCGTCGACGCGTTGATACGGTGGAACCAAACAGAAGCGAGCGAGCTGGTGCTCGACAAAAGTATCAAGGGAAGACCGATACGAAGGACAAGGTCAGCGAATATCGATAGTACCGGATGTCCTGGCCACCATTCTTTGGGAGAGAGGGCTAAAAGTAGTAGCATGGGAATCGACAGCCCCCATGCAAGTGCATGCACGCGGGTTTGTGAGCGCAAGTCGTGCATGCGTCCGAGTAGATGAGCGTAGAAGACACCGACCAAAAGCGTAGCTTGGAAGAATGTCAAGCAAGTCGCCCAGACTTGCGCACTGCCACCCCACACAGGCAGGAGGGATTTGCCCAACAGGGGTTGGATAGAAAACAGCAGAAAAGCGTTCAAACAGATTAGAAGTGTCCAATGCATGGGGTAGTATTGTACCAACGCTTGACGGGAAGTCGGATGGATCGAATGGGAATTGTTTTTTAGCAGGTTGATCGAAGATGGCATCAGTAAGGTTTTCAGGATTAATTCCGCCGATGATTACACCTATGCAAGGACGTGATCGGTTGGATGGTGAAGGACTTGAGCGTTTGCTCAACCACTTGATCGGCGGCGGGGTCCATGGGGTGTTTGTGCTTGGGACGACTGGCGAAGCACCTTCTTTGAGCCATGCGTTACAACGGGAAGTGGTTCGTCAGACGGTTCGGTTCGTGGCGGGGCGCGTGCCCGTATTGGTCGGAATCACGGATACTTCGTTTGTCGAGAGTGTCGCGTTAGCAAAACATGCGGCGGACTGCGGGGCGACGGCGTTGGTTTTATCGACCCCGTATTACTTCCCTGCTGGCCAAACCGAATTGCGGTACTATGTCGATCAGTTGGTTCCTGAGCTTCCGTTGCCCGTCATGCTTTACAACATTCCCTCGCTGACGAAGGTAGCTTTTGAGATTGAGACGCTTGAGTATTTGAGCAAGCATGATCGGATCGTCGGATTGAAGGACAGCGGCGGGGATCTAGGATATTACGCGCAAGCGGTAGGTCTCAAGCGATTACGACCTGATTGGTCGATCATGATGGGTCCCGAAGCGTCTTTAGCGGAGTCTTTATTGCTCGGAGGAGACGGCGGTGTTGCTGGAGGAGCGAACATCTACCCTAACTTATTCGTAAAGCTTTACGATGAGGTTCGAAGTGGCTCGGATGCTTGGAAGCCCCTGCAGGCCCAAATTGAGAAGTTGCAAGGGATTTATGGGATCGGCAAATACGCTTCTCGGTTCGTCAAAGGGACCAAGTGTGCGGTTTCCTTATTGGGAATTTGCGATGATTTTCTAGCGGATCCATTTCATTCGTTCCGACCCGAAGACCGTGAGCGATTGGCAGCGGTGTTGCGGGAAGTCGAGGCTACTCGGGAAGGATGGCAACTCGGATATTCTCTTTCTGCTGGGCCGCGTGGATAGCTTGTTCGATCTTGTCGAGGGGGAACGATTCCTGGACGAGTTGTTCAAAGGGATAGTTGTCCTGAGCGGAGAGCATGAATTCGACCGCCTGGACTAGGTCTTCGCTGCGGTAGTTGTGAACGCCTTGAATGGTCCATTGGCGTCGGACTATTTCTTCGAAGGTCATTGGGACCGGCGCGGAGGGAAATACAGCTCCCACCAGTACGATTCTGCCACCGATGCGAAGTAGTTTCAGGGCATCAAGGGTGCCTGCATTACTCCCTGAGCATTCGATGATCAGATCGAAGCCGATCCCGGAGTGTTTTTTTGCAACCCATTGGGAAACTTGGCTGGATTCTCCTGCAAAGTGAGCACCAAAGTGGTCCGTTGCGAGTTGGCACCTGGAAGGGTCCGGTTCCATGCAAACGACCTCGCTGAGCCCGTAGTGATGGGCGAAGGCAGTGGCGGTGATACCCAACATGCCGGCTCCGACGACGAGAATCCGTTCGTGTTTGTTCGGTTGTGCGATTCGCATTGCGGCTGCGATGGTAGAAGTTGCGCAGCCGAGTGGGCAGGCGGCAAGGAGACGCAGGTTGTCGGGTAAGCGGACGATTGTTGTACCAGGTACAAGCAGACAGTGTTGAGCGAAGCCACCTTGCCAAGCTGAGGGTTCCTCCGCGCGTTGATGCCCGTACTTGAATGCTTGGGTGCATTTTTGCGGCAAGCCATTGTTGCAATAGAAGCAGTCAGAGCAACTGGCGACAAGACCCCAGACGATGCGGTCACCGCGTTCCAGAGGTGTCCCTATCGCATCGTTTCGGGGGGCTTGCGGGCCAAAGGCAACGATTTGTCCCACGATTTCATGGCCGAGGACAGCAGGTGGATGGGATGGCCGTCTGCCGCAAATGGTATGCAGATCACTTCCGCAGATCGTGCAGGCTATCACGCGGACGAGAATTTCTTCCCCTTGAGGCATGCGATGGTTGATTTCGCAGAAGGTCCACGGTTGAGTTGGTCCTTGGAATAGTGCCGCGATGGATTTCGTGGTTGTCTGGGGCTCAGGCATTTCGAATGCCGTTATGAAAATAAGAGAAAGGGGAGCGAATGCGTGTGATGGAATTCCATTGATGGATGAGAGAGTATAACGTAGGTGCTATGCGGATCGGCAGCGACTGACCGCTAAACGAAAAAACCGCCGAGATGCACAGGGGCCGCTCGGCGGTATGGGATTTCGTCCAGAGACTCTGCCGAAGCAGAAGTCATTCTGAGAAGAGCAACGTCATTACGAAGGGGACTTCGTAGTGGTCTTCTTAACAGCAGCCTTCTTCTTGGCTACCTTCTTCTTGGTTGCAGCCTTCTTTGGCGCAGCCTTCTTAGCAGCCTTCTTGGCAACCTTCTTCTTGGCTACCTTCTTCTTCGTTGCTCCAGCTTTCTTCTTGGCCACGGATACATCCTCCAAAAAAACCAAAAACTAAGTTACCGCAGATACTCGCATCCGAAGCAGCAGATGACGGGCACTGTGATCGGTAACCGATACAAAACGTCCTTCTCAGGTTCCAATCCATCTGGCTTGTTAGCCTGTCACTCCGTGACACGATGGTTGGTCTCTGCTAAGGACCACCTTAATTCTGAGTATTTGTATAAAACCCAGATCGTAATGCAACATCTTTTCGACAATTTTTCCACAAACATGAAACGAATTTTCCACATTCATTACCTTCGATTTGGCTTGCGCAAAGCCGTCGATTGTCTGGTGCTTAGGGTGCTCTTAGGTGGGCTTGTCGGTCCATCTTCGACCCGCAAATTGCATGGAGTGTGCAGTTCATGAATACGATATTGGGAACCTTACTAGAGGTTCGCAAAACGAAAACAAGGAGAGCCGTGTTTTCCAAGGTGGATTGGTTGGGTATTCGCGATGGTCAATAAAAACATTGGTGTTTTTTATGCCTGCATTTTGCAAGTAGCAGTCAGGGAAGCTTTTTCAAGGTTCGCAAAAATAGAGTTTTTTGCGCCCAGTTGATTCATCGGTTGTGTTGCGATGAAGGCTCTCCGCGAGGTTTGTCATCAGTGCAAAACAACACGAGGATACGTTTGTAAATGGATCGCATTGCGCGATGAAAAATGGGGCAAAACGATGTCGAAATGGAACGAAAAAAAATGGAAAATTTTTTCGTGATTTACCATCTCGGAGGGCCTCCCATGCGTTGCATCGCTTGGACATTGCTCATCGCAAGGGAGAGAAACAGCATCGCGTTGAAGACACTTCCTTGTTGAAAGAACCACCATGCCACCGCAAAGCCGGTGACGGCACCAATCGCCGAAGCTTCGCTCATGCCATCGGTGCGTCGCAACATCGCTGCGGCATGCTGCACGATGTGTCCACCATCGAGCGGGTAGACAGGGAGCAGATTGAATAACGGCCACCAGATGCTGATCAAGATGTAGAACTGAAAGATGGAAAGTGTCCAAGGGTTCGAGGCGGCTTCTCCTGACCCTAACCAAGGTATGGCGATGCCAAGATCAGCCAGCCATTGCAGCCATTGGCTGACCACTGGCACGCGAATTCCCATGGCGGTTGCTGCCACCGCCATCAGGATTGCGGAAGCGAACTGAAGGAGCGGACCGGCTGCCGAAATGATGATTTGGTCCCAATGGCTCAGGCGTCGGCGAACTCCGGATCGACGAAAAACAAATCCCGCTGTAGGGATCGCTACCCCGCCCATATGGTAGAGCACAATCTGCGATTCGATTCCAAACCATCGGAATGCGAGGGAGTGTCCCAATTCGTGGATCAAGATCGATACAAATGCGCACAGCAGCCATATTACAAGGAACGATGCAATCCCCGGCGAATTCTGGCCCGCCATCCGATAAGCTTGGTTCAAGCCCATCGCAAGATTGTAGCCAAGAGCCGCGTTAATGACCCAAAACAGCCAAGTCACCCGGATCGGGAATCCGAATAGTTGGAATCGCCAATCGTACTGGCTCGGTACCGGTTCCCCGATGATCATCGTCTATTCTCCTAAGTGATTTCTTGATAAGTCTCCAGCAGGCACTTCATGGCTTGCTCGAGTTCCGCAGAAGCGATGTTCAGCGGAGGGATAAGGGCCAGTCGCGTACGATGTACCCCGGTCAAATGGACGAGAATCCCTCGTTCGCACAATGCTTTGGTCCAACGCCGCGCAAGTTGAACTCCGGATTCGCCAAGGTGCTCCAGGCTAACCACATTGGCTAACCCCACACCATCGACAACTGGTTGGATATCTCTTGCGCTGCTTGAGCCCCGAAAGCCTTCGATTAAGCCTCTACGGAATCGCTCTCCTTTTCGTTCGATTTGCGACTGAAGATTCTCCTCGCTGAGTAACCCCAGAGTGGCTGATGCGATTTGACAGGCCAGCGGATAACCCGCAAAGGTTTCGGATTCGATTCCAACGGGCAATCCATCCATCCATTCTGCGGGGCCAACGACCGCTGTGATAGGTAAAATCCCACCCCCGAGCGATTTGCCAAACACCATCAAGTCCGCTTCCCAGCCTTGTGCGAGGGAACTGACCATCGGCCCTGTCCGCCTTAGCCCCATCTGTATTTCGTCGCTGATGACCAACATCGATAACGATCTGGCAATCGAAACCAACCGTTGGAAATAGGCAGGACTGGCAAAATAGTAGCCGCGAGCACCGATGGCCGGTTCGAGAATGACCGCTCCAAGACGCTTCGATTGCTGGTCTAGCAATCGTTCGGCACCCAATAGGGCATCGTTACACTCCGAACACGATTCTCCAATACATGGACCCTTGAGGTGCTTGGGGAACGGTAACCGCACTATCGGAACCGGGGATTCGACGGCGCGAAGTGTGTCGCTAATGCTGGCTGTTGCCAACGAGCGACCATGATAGGCAATATCCATACAAGCGATCCCGGGGGGGCGATGCTGCATTGCGATTTTCCACGCGGTCTCAACGGCCCTCGCTCCGCTGACTCCAAGCCATACCTTCAACAATTCCTGATGGCTATCGAGTGGCGAACCAACATGCAATGCACGCAGCTCGCTCTCGACATGATTGGCTAGGGCTGACTCAAGCTCGCAACGCATCTGGCTCTCGCCACCATAAGCCCATGTCTGTTGTTGGACTGCTTTCTGAAGCGTCTGAATCAACAGGGGGTGCGCGTGCCCTAGATTACAAGCCGAATACCCGCAGACAAAGTCGACGTACTTTTTTCCATCCGTATCCCATAAGTAAGAACCTTCGCTTCGGACAAATCGCAGTGCGCTCAGTGGGTCGTATGGACGGAGAGTGCCCAATGGTCTTCGTTCCCATCCATTCTCCATCTTCAAGGGTCCTCGGGGTCGTCGAAATTAAGTGAAGGGAACAACCGGGGGGGCACGGCCTGGAAGGCCATGTTACGCGGGGGAGCACGGCCTGG